>DATHGL010000078.1:0-3640 GCA_035317625.1 Gemmatimonadales bacterium
CCACCCCGATGCTCGACCCCCGGCAACACCGTTTTCTGATCGTCGCCGACGGCGAGTTCGGCCCGCTCACGTCCAAGACGGCCAATTCCTGCATTCGCTACTTCCCGGAGCGGATCGTGGGCGTGTTCGACCGCGTTGCCGCGGGAAAGACGGCGCAGCAGGTGCTCGGCTTCGGCGGCGCGATTCCCGTCGTGGGAGACTTTGCACAGGGGCTCGCGCTCGGACCCACGGCGCTGCTCATCGGCATCGCGCCGGTCGGCGGGCAGCTCCCGGAGGAGTGGCGCGGCTGGCTCCGGACCGCCATCGCGCAGGGACTCGAGATCTGGAGCGGCCTCCACTCGTTCATCGGGGACGATCCCGAGCTCGGGGCGCTCGCGCGGGCCCGGGGTGTGCGCATCCACGACGTGCGCAGACCTCCCGCCAAGCTTCCGGTCGCCGACGGACGCGCCGCGGAGGTGGACGCGTATGTGATTCTCACCGTGGGCTCGGACTGCAACGTTGGCAAGATGACCGCCCAGCTCGAGCTGCGAAACCAGCTGGTGCGGCGCGGGCGTCGCACGCGCTTCGTGGCCACGGGCCAGACGGGGATCTTCATCGAGGGCTGGGGCATCGCCGTCGACGCCGTGGTCGCGGACTTCATCGCCGGCGCCGCCGAGCAGCTCGTGCTCGAGGGCGCACGGGACGCCGACATCGTGCTGGTGGAAGGGCAGGGGAGCCTGATCCACCCCGGCTACTCGGGCGTCACGCTCGGCCTGTTGCACGGCTCGTGCCCCGACGGGCTCATTCTCTGCCACCAGGCCACGCGCGCCTACATCGGCGACTATCACGGGCGGGAGCCGTGGGTCAAGATCCCACCGCTCGCCGAGCTGGTCGAGATCCACGAGCGGGCGGCCCGGCCGGTGCGGCCCACGAGGGTCCTGGGCATCTGTCTCAACACGTACGACATGACGGACGAGGAGGCGACGGCCGCGGTGGCGCGGGCCGCCGCGGAGACGGGGCTGCCGGCGACGGACCCGGTGCGCTTCGACCCGGCGCCACTGGTGGACGCGATTGTGCGAGAGGCTCTGGCGGCACAATAGGTCCCACCCTCTTGCGAGTTTGTGATTGGCGCGGCGGCGATCCGATGCCGCTCGCCGCGGCCCTCGGCGTTACCGTCGCCCGCGTGTCGGCCCCCTCCGCGCTTCCCGATGAGGGCGTTCCGCTGCTCGTCGTGACCGACGTGGCGGCGCGTCTGGTGCGCCGCGGGCTGCTCGCGCCCGCGGATGCCGCCGCGGACCGCTGGCGCCAGGCGCGGGTGTTCGTGTTCCGCCGCGGCCCGGTGGTGTCCGAGCCGGCGCCGGGCGCGTGGCCACTCGCGGAGGTCGCCGATCCCCTGGCGATGCGCGCGCGTTGACCTGCCCAACGGGCGGTCCTACGTTTCACCCGCACCGATGACCCTCGCGCTCCACAACACCCTCACCCGTCACGTCGAGCCGTTCAGGCCGCTCGCGCCCCCGCGGGTCACGCTGTACACCTGCGGTCCCACGGTCTGGAACTACGCGCACCTCGGCAACTTCCGTACGTTTCTGTTCGAAGACCTGCTGCGCCGCCACCTCGAGTATTCCGGCTACGACGTCGTCCACATCATGAACCTCACCGACGTGGACGACCGCACGATCAAGGCTGCTGCGTCCGCGGGGAAACGGCTCGACGACCATACTCAGCCGTTCATCACCGCATTCTTCGAGGACCGCGACTACCTGCGGATCAAGCCGGCGCACGTCTACCCGCGCGCCACGCAGTCGGTGCCGGCGATGGTGCGACTGGTCGAGCGGCTGCTGGAGCGCGGCGTCGCGTACCAAGGCGAGGACGGCTCGATCTACTTCGCCATCGCCAAGTTCCCGGGCTACGGGCGGCTGTCGCGACTGGACACGCGGCAGCTCAAGGTGGGCGCGCGCGTCGCGAGCGACGAGTATGCGAAGGACGACCCGCGGGATTTCGCGCTATGGAAGAAGGCCGAGCCGGCGGACGAGCAGGCTGGCGCGGCGTGGGATGCGCCGTTCGGGCGCGGGCGGCCGGGGTGGCACCTCGAGTGCTCGGCGATGTCGCTCGAGCAGATCGGGACGTGCTGTCGCGCCGAGACCCTCGACATCCACGCGGGCGGCGTCGATCTGATCTTCCCGCATCACGAGGACGAGATCGCGCAGTCCGAAGCCGCGACGGGGCAGCCGTTCGCGCGCTACTGGGTGCACGGCGAGTTCTTGAACGTGCGCGGCACCAAGATGTCGAAGCGCTTCGGGAACTTTCTCACCGCGCGCGACCTGCGCGAGCAGGGCGTCGACGCGGCGGCGGTCCGGCTGCTGTTCTGGCAGACGCACTACCGCAAGGCGCTCGATTTCACCGACGAGGCGCTCGTCGCGGCGGGACAAGGCGTGAAGCGGCTGGGGGAGTTCTACGAACGCGTGAGGCGGGAAACGGGAAACGGGAAACGTGAGGGGCGGCTTGCGGAGCTCGGCGCCAACTTCGAGACGGATTTCCGCGCCGCGCTCGACGACGACCTCAATGCGCCGCGGGCCTGCGCCGCGTTGTTCGAGCTGGTCCACGAGGGTCATGCGGCGCTCGACGCCGGAGCGGGCGGGGCGGCGGCCGCCGGCGCCGCGCTGGAGCGGGCGATGGGCGTGCTCGACGTCCTCCCCACCCACCGGGGCGCCGATCCGGCGCTGGCGCGCTGGGTGGAGGAGCGCGTCGCGGCCCGCGAGCGGGCCCGTAAGTCCAAGAATTTCAAGGAAGCGGACCGTCTCCGGGCGGAGCTGCGCGAGCGCGGCGTCGAGCTCGAGGACACCCCGACCGGAACCCAGTGGCGACTCGTCTAAGTGCTTAACGGCACGTCCCTTGCACTCGGGACCCTCCCCGTTTATGCTTCGGGTCTGGAAAGTTCAAGCGTCGGCCAGCTGACGTAGCTCAACTGGTAGAGCAGCTGATTTGTAATCAGCAGGTTAAGGGTTCGAGTCCCTTCGTCAGCTCACGTTGCCGAAGAGGAACACACTGCCCCGACTCTTTTTGCGTTCGGAGGATACACACACCCCGCGCCCTGGGAACGCGGGGTGCGTTGTCACTAGGGGTGGCGAGGCGACCGAGGGCGCGGTGGGGTGCCCGAGCGGCCAAAGGGAGCAGACTGTAAATCTGCCGGCGTCAGCCTACGAAGGTTCGAATCCTTCCCCCACCACTCGGCGCGCGGGCGTAGCTCAGTTGGTAGAGCATCAGCCTTCCAAGCTGAGGGTCACGGGTTCGAGCCCCGTCGCCCGCTTCGCGCTCGCGTAGCTCAGTCGGTAGAGCGCGTCCTTGGTAAGGACGAGGTCACCGGTTCAATCCCGGTCGCGAGCTTTGAACTGAAGGTGCTAGGCACTAGGTGCTGGGTATTAGAGCCCCGCACCTCCCTAACACCCGGCACCTAACACCTAGCACCTCGTAAGGGAACCAGAGGATCATGGCCAAAGCGAAATTCGAGCGGACCAAGCCGCATGTGAACGTGGGGACCATCGGGCACGTGGACCACGGGAAGACGACGCTGACGGCGGCGCTGACCAAGGTGGCGGCCGACAAGGGGCTGGCGACCTTGGTCAGCGCCGCCGTCAGCGTCGTCATCCCGTGGTCCACGTGC
>DATHGL010000079.1:0-22364 GCA_035317625.1 Gemmatimonadales bacterium
GACACGCGTGCACCGACAGGACGAGTGCGTCCACCCGGTTGCGGCGGGCCGCGCGCAGCGCGTCGCGGAACGAGCTGGCATGGAGGGTGGTGAAGCAGCCATCGCCCGCGGCATCGAGGCGGGGGCGTTCGGGTGGCGGCAGGACGGTGCACACGGTTACCATGCGGGAGGAACGCTAGCATGGCCCTATCAACGCCGGCTCAAGCCGCGCCGCCGCCGGGCCCTGATCCGGTGGGCGGGACCCACGCCCCCTCAATCGGCGGTCAACGCGCCGCGCTCGCCGAGCGGCTCCGGCGCCAGGTCGCGGCACTCGAAGGCATCCGCCACCCGACGGCGGCGCCGGAGCGTCACCGCGCGGCGCGCGACCACGTCGCGACCGAGTTGCGCGCTTGCGGACTCTCCATCGATCTCGTGCCGTTCTCGTTTCGGGGGCGCACGTACCACAACGTCCTGGCCGCCGTCCCGGGGCGCGACGCGCGACGGCCGCGGCTCCTCGTCGGAGCGCACTTCGACTCGACCGCGCACACACCAGGCGCCGACGACAACGCCAGCGGCGTCGCCGCGCTGCTCGAGTGCGCTCGGCTCGTCGCCGCTCGTGCGCCGGTGGCGGGCGTCGAGTTCGTGGGGTTCGACCTGGAGGAGCTACAGACCGTCACCGGGAGATATCGCGTCGGCAGCCACGCCCTGGCGCGCCAGAAGCGGGCGCGCGGCGAGGCGCTTGCCGGCGCGCTGATCCTCGAGATGGTGGGGTACCGCGATCCCACGCCCGGCGCACAGATCGTCCCGCCGTTCCTCGGAATCGACGTACCGCGCACCGGCGACTTCCTTGCCGCCGTGGGGGATGGGCGCTCGCGCGAGCTGCTGGCGGGGTTCGTGGCCGGGGCGCGCGCCGCCGCGCCCGATCTGCCGGTGGTGCCCTACCGGACGCGCCTGCGCGGCTGGCTCTTGCCGCTGACGCGTCTCTCCGACAACGCGTCGTTCTGGGACGCGGGCTATCCAGCGCTCATGTTGACCGATACGGCGTTCCTCCGCAATCCGCACTACCACCGTGCGAGCGACACGAGCGCGACGCTCGACTACGGCTTCATGGCGTCGGTCACGGAGGCGACCGCGGGGGCGGTCGCTCGGCTGGCAGATGCAGCCTGAGGTTCGGCCGGCGCCGCCCCAGCGGGGGCGGGTGCGCCGCACGGCGCTCCTCCTGGTAGCGGCGACCCTCGTCCTCGCCGCCGGGGGCGCCCTCTGGTTCGCGCGCTTCGCGTCGCAGGTGCGGCGGGATCCGGCGCTGATCTATCGCGAGCCCGCGACCCTCGACAAGCTGCTCAAGCGAGCGAACGAGGCCGAGCGGGCCGGGGATCGGGCTACCGCGGTCACGACGTATCGGTTCGTCATGGTGGTGGGGCAGGGGGCGGGAGCCGAGCTGGCGCCGTACGTGGTGGCAGCCCGGGCGGGGCTCACTCGCTTAGGAGCCGCCGATACACTTCCAGGTCCACCGCGCTCGCCGTGAGCGGCCGCGGGTCGCATCATATCCCGAGATGATCCAGGCCGGCCGGGCGCGAACGGGGCGGTCCGGCGCGGTAGCCCACCCCGCTCCCGGCCCCTATTGTTTAACTCGCTCCTGCGGCGTCCGGTGCGACGTCGCCGGGGAGCGTACACCATGCCGGCACGCGACCTGATCGAGCGGGTCCGCAAGGCCCTCGGCGACCGCTACACCGTGACTGCGGCGGTGGGTCGGGGTGGTAACGCGTCCATCTTCGCGGGCCGGGACGCGAGCGGCGGCGACGTCGCCATCAAGGTGTTGCACCCCGAGCTGGCCGTCTCGGTGGCCGCCGACCGCTTTCTGCGCGAAATCCGCTACGCGTCGCAGCTCAACCACCCTCACATCGCTCGCATGATCGACAGTGGCGAGACGGACTACCTCCTCTGGTACGTCATGCCGTACCTCGGGGGCGACAGCCTGCGCGAGACGCTGCGCCGCACGCCCCGGCTCCCCATCGCGCGAGCGGTCGCGATCGCCACGGAGGTGCTCGACGCGCTCGAACACGCGCACGCGCATGGGATCGCCCACCGCGACATCAAACCCGACAACATTCTGCTGTCGCCCCACGGCGCGGTGCTCGTCGACCTGGGTATCGCGCGCGCGATCGCGACCTCGGGCGATGATCGTGTGACCCGGAGCGGGTTCGTGGTCGGCACCGAGGAATACATGAGTCCCGAACAGGCGCAGGGAGCCCCCGACGTGGACGGACGCACGGACGTCTACTCCCTGGGGGTGGTCTTGTTCGAGACCCTGGCGGGGCGGCCGCCCTTCTCTTCGCCTAGTGCGGCGGCCGTCCTCGACATGCATCAGCACCACGCCCCGCCGGATTTGCACGGGTTGCGGCGCGACGTGCCCAAGGCGCTCGGTGATGTGGTGGTGCGGGCGCTCGCGAAGTCGCGCGGCGAGCGGTGGCAGCGGGCGAAGGAAATGCGCGACGCGCTGATGCCGTTCGCCGCGCGGTCCGGGTGAGGACGCCGGCGTGGCTCGTCGCAGGCGTTCTGACGCTCGTCGTCGGAGCGCCCGTCGTTGTTGCCGGCCAGTGCCCCGACGGGTCGCCGCCTCCGTGTGGGCGGCGCGCGTCCCTCGATACGGCCCGCTACGCGATCCTCCCCTTTGCGCATCGGGAGGGCACCCAGGCCGCTGCGCTGGACGGGGCTGACTGCGCCGAGCTGTTGGCCGAAGCCTTCGGGCGATGGGTAGAAGTGCGGCTCGCCGACAAGACGCGTGTGTACGACGCGCTCTACCGCCACAGCGCCCGCGCGCCGTTCCGCATCGACTTCGATGCCGGGCTCGCAATCGCGCGGCAACTGGGCGCCGGACGGCTCGTGATGGGCCAGCTCTGGAACTTCGGTGATACGCTCCGCCTGACCGCCGGCCTGTACGACGCCGCGCGAGGTGGCGCGCCGATCCGCGAGGCGACTGCACGCGTGGCGACGGCGAACGAGGCCGGAATCGGCGCAGCCTTCAACGTCCTCGCCGACTCGCTGCTCGGCGCCGGAGCCGGGGCGGGGCGGGGCCCCGGCGCCGAGCAGACCCGCTCCCTGCGGGCGCTGCACGCATACCACCTCGGCCAACGCGCGGTTCGGGCGTGGGACGTCGGCGCCGCCGTGCGTCAGTTCCGGGCGGCCGTCGCCGCGGATTCCGACTTCGCCCACGCCTACCTCTGGCTTGGTCAGGTGTTGCTCTGGGCCCCCGATTCGACGTCCGAGGCGAAGCGGAACCGTGCGGCGATCGCACGACGCACGAGCGACCTGCTCGATCGACTCGGCCGCGCCGACGGGGCCCTGCTGCTCGCCCAACAGGCCGCCTTCGAGCAGCGCTGGCCCGACGCGTGCCGACAGTACCGGGAGATCGTCCACGCCGATTCGACGAGCTTCGTGGGGTGGTACGGGTTGGCAGAGTGTAACGCGGGGGACCGGGCGGTCATCCGGTACCCGGCGGACACGAGCCGCTTCACGTTTCGCGGCAGCTACGAGACGGCGATGCAAGCCTACCGCCGAGCGCTGCTGCTCGCACCCTCCTTTAACCTGTCGTTCGGGCAGCATGCGATCGATCGCCTTCCGCACCTGTTGTTCGCCGAGCGCTGGTTCTGGCGCGAGGGGTTCGTAGACGGCGCGCCGTTCTACGCGTTCCCCGAACTGGAAGCGGATACGATGGCGTTCTATCCCGTGCCTGGAGCAGTGGCAGCGCGGGGCGACATCGAGCCGCCGGGCCATCTCGCCGCCGTCGCGCGGAATCGCCGCATCCTGATGGACGTGACGACCGCTTTCGCGGACGCGTTTCCCGACGAGCCGATGGCCCGTCGCGCGCGCGCGCGAGCCCTCGAGTCGGTCGGGAGCCTCGTGGCCCAGGTGGGAGAGCCCCACTCCGCCCTCGCCGAGTTCGCGGAGGCTCAGCGGTTGGAACGGCAGCCTGGGCAGCGCGCACGCGACGCCGCGGACCGCGTGCGCGTGCTGCTCAAAGCAGGCGATTTTGTCGGGGCGCGCCAGCTCGGCGATTCGTTACTGCGGCTGGCTCCCAAGCCGAGCGCGGGGATTGCCGGAGTAGCCGTCCTGCTCGGTCGACCGGCGCTCGCGCGCCGCTTCCTCGCGCCCGAGGACACGGCGGGGCTGTCGGCGAGCGCGGACAATCAGCCGGTCACGTTCTCGTTGAACGCGGCCCGGGCAGGACTCGCGTTGCTCTCCTTCGCGGCCGTCGGCGCGCCGGTCGACAGCATCAAGGCATACGAGCGGCGGATCGAAGACCTCACGGAGGACGTCCCGCCCTCCCGCCGCGCCGCGACGCGCAGCGCGCTGCTCGACCGACCGGCCGAACTGGTGTTCGACGTACTGGGGCCGCGCCCGGCCCACCGAACCGATCCACCCGGGCCGTACGCAGGAATGCATCTCCAATGGAGGCTCGCTCACGGGGACACCATGGGCGTTCGGGCGACGCTCGACTCGCTGTCCCGTGGGGGCGGCGGCAGCCTGGCTACCGGCGAATCCACGCCGGATGGCGTGTACGTCGACGCACGCCTACTGCTCGCCGTGGGCGATACCGCCACCGCCGAGCGAACCCTCGACGCGCCACTCGACAGCCTTGCCGGTCTGCACACGTTGACGCTCCAATATCTGCCCCTCGCCGGCTCCCTGGTACGCATGATGGCACTGCGAGCCGAGTTGGCAGCGGCTCGCAGTGAAGCGCGAGTCGCCCAGCGGTGGGCGCGCGCCGTCGTTGCCCTCTGGTCCGGCGCCGAGCCGGCACTTGAGCCAGTCGTCACTCAGATGAAGCGCATCGCCGCAACCGTGCGCTGACAGCAGGATTCCTTTCTAGGAGGCCGTATGGGTACTTCGACGCTGGCACAGGTGCAAGGCACGCTCCTCCTCTTCGCTGCCGCGATCGCCGGGACCGCGTGTCCGCCCCGACCCGCACCGACCAGGGCAGCGAGCTTCGACACTTCAGGTGTGGACACCGTGTCGGTCGCCACGATGAGGGCGTACGGCACCACGCTGGATTACGATGGCGTGCTCGGAGCGGCGGATTCGCAACCCTTGTTGGTCAGGCAGGGGCGCCGTGTCGGCTTCGCCAAAATCGAGCCGGAAAAGGGAGCGTACCGGCTCGATACGTCGGACCTCGCACGCGGCCGCGTCATCGCGCGCATCACCAGCGAGTCGGCGTACGCCCATCTTGGCCTCGGGCCTGGAGCGAACTGGTGGTGGGTCGACAAGAGGGGCGGCAGGTGGCGCTCCATCATCTACTCGGAGTCCCTGAACGGGAGGTCCGTGCAGATTCTGGATTCGCTCTGGTCGCACCCAGGCTACGTCTGGCGCCAAAGCACCGCGCGCTTCATGCTGTCGGATACCCTGGTAGCCATGTGGGGCAACTGCGGGAGATGCTGCCCTAAGTACTGAGTCGCCTAGACTCGGGGCACGCGCCGCTTGCGACCCGATACGCCATGCGGCATCGTGGTGACACCGAGCCGCGTTCATGGCCACCGACCAACTGTTCGACCGCCTGGCCCGCGCCCTCGCGGGCCGCTACACCTTGGTGCGCGAGCTGGGCCGGGGCGGCATGGCCACGGTGTATCTCGGCACCGACGTGAAGCTCGGACGCCAGGTCGCAATCAAGCTGCTGGCGCCCACGATGCGCGCTTACCTCGGGAGTGACCGCTTCCAGCGGGAAGTCTTGCTCGCCGCCCAGCTCTCCCATCCGCACATCGTACCCCTGTTTGAGGCGGACGAGGCCGATGGTCTCCTGTTCTACGTGATGGAATACGTGGAAGGCGAATCGCTGCGCCACCGGCTCACTCGCCAGGGACCTCTCCCCGTCGAGGACGCCGTCCGCATCGCGGCGGAGGTCGGCGACGCGCTGCAGTACGCGCACGAGAGCGGCGTGATCCACCGCGACGTGAAACCCGAGAACATCCTTTTGTCCCGCGGGCATGCGCTCGTGAGCGACTTCGGGATCGCGAAGCTAATAGAGGAACGCGGCAGCTCGGCGGGACCGGCGCTGACCGGTGCCGGCATCGCCGTGGGCACGGCGGCCTACATGAGCCCGGAGCAGGCGAGCGGCGACAACCGCATCGACCCGCGCAGCGACGTGTACGCGCTGGCGGCGGTCCTGTACGAGATGCTCGCCGGCGAGCCGCCGTTCACCGGGCCCAGCGCGCAAGCCATCGCGGCACGCGTCATCAACGACCGGCCGCGACAGATCCGCACCGTGCGCCCCGGCCTCCCGGTGCACCTCGAGCGCGCGCTCGCGCGCGGGCTCGCGAAGTCGCCCGCGGACCGGCAACGCACGGCCCGGGCGTTCGTCGACGCGCTCGCCGTCCCGTCACGCGGGCGCCGCCTGTCCGCGAGGCAGATCCGGTGGATCGGGACGGCATGCGGGGCGGCGATCGTCGGATGGATCGCGTGGCGTGGGACGCGGGTACATGCCCTGCCCGGGATGGTGCTCGTGCCGGCGGGACTCTATCCGGTGGGAGGCGGGAGTGGGGGCGGGGGGGCCCCCCGGCGTGACTCGACCACGGTTCGACTCGACGCGTTCTTCATAGATTCCGCGGAGGTCAGCGTCGCGGCCTACCGGCGGTACGTGGACTCCACGCGAGCGGTTCCGCCCTGGACGCAAGCGCCACCGGATTCATGGCCCGTGACCGGTGTACTGTGGTCGGAGGCCGCCGCCTATTGCGCTTGGCGGCTGCACGGCGGCCGCCTGCCCACGGAGGACGAATGGGAGGCGGCGGCCCGCGGACCGCGCGGCTTTCGATATCCCTGGGGCGAGCAATGGGAGCCGGGCAGAGCCAACGCCGACTCGCTGCGCGACGGCTTCGCGCCGGCGGGAGCGACGAGCCTCGGGAGGTCGTGGGTCGGTGCGGTAGATCTGGTCGGCAATGCGTGGGAATGGACGGCGGGCGCCGCCGCCGACGCGCGGGGACAGCCGGGGCACATCATCAAGGGGGGAGCCTTCGACACGCCGTCTGAGCACGCGACCGCAGCGTACCGCGCCGTTCTTCCGGAGCGGCGGGAATGGCTCACGCATACCGGGTTCCGCTGCGCGCACGGCCTCTAGCCGCCAATGACGAAGACACGCTGGCACGCCGCCCCTCTGATCGGGCTGGTGCTCCTCTGCGGCTGCGACCCCCAGGCGCGCCGCCTCCTGCTCCTCGACCTGGCGCTCTCGGAGCCCGCCCTGCTCAACGGCACCGCCCAGCCCTGGCGTGACGAGGGCTACGCGATCGAGTACCGCCGCTTCTACCCCCACCTGGCGCGCGCCGATCTCGAGCGCTATCGCGTGCTGGTGTTCCTGCTGGGCCGCGAGCCCGAGGCCCCGTCGGACGCCCTGACCGCAGGCGATCTCGCGCTGCTCACCGAGTGGGTGCTCCGAGGCGGCGTGGTGGTGCTGGGCTACGACGCCGACGGGGAAGGGTATCTCGACCGCTGGACGGCAAACCGCTGGCTCGAGTTCGAGGGCGCCGGGATCTCGATCGGCGACCGGCTGCTGGAAGACACGACCGCGCGCTCGCCGACGACGACGGGCCGCCCACAACCGTGGGCCGAAGCGCGTGCCGTCGGCGACGAGCCGCTCGGCTCGGTGTTCGAGCCGTTTCCGCTCGACCGGAACCACGTCGTCGCCGCGCGCGACTCGTCCCAGCTCCTGGCGGTGACCTCGCGTCGGGCGTTCGTACGCGCGCCGCGCGCGCCCGCCGCGAGGGGCAGCGCCGGCGTCGTGGCCGCGGCACGGATCGGCGACGGGCTCGTGATCGTGATCAGCCGTCACGCCCTCGGCGCCCTCGGGCCTCAGTTCCGCTCGAGCACCGCGCCCGTACTGCAGCTCGGCCAGCTCGCGCGGACGCGCGAGTTCCTCGGCGCCCTGGCGCGCTGGACCCGCCGTCCGGCGGAATGGGCGCACGTCCCCCCCGCCACACCGGGCGTGCCCCTCGTCCTCGCGCAGGCCCCCATTCCCGTCGAGCTGACGCCCCCCGCGGTGACGCCGCCGCGTGGCGCGGACACCGTCCTGCTCCCCGCCGTGCCCGATCCCAAGCTGTTCCGCGCTACCAGCGTCCCCGAGTGGCTGCGGCAGCAGGGCATGCGGGTGCTCTGGACGCCTTTGTTCGCGACCCGCGACGGGCGGCGCGCCCCCCGCTCGCGCCCGGCGTTCGATTCGCTGGTCGCGCTGCTCGACGTCGGCGGGTTCAACCTGCTCGCCGGCGACGCCGGTCCGGAGAGCATGGATTCGGTGCACACCCGCTGGGACGAGCGCGATGCCGTACGGCGCGTGTGGGCCGACGCCGTGAAGCACCTGCAGCCCACGAGCGTGGCGTGGATCCCCGTGCTCGACTACGGCAATGCGCGACACGCGACCGCCGATTCCTCCCGAGGCGCACGCGGCGAGGCGCTCCCCGCCCCGTGCGCCCTCGATTCGACGCTGTGGGCGGATGGGCTCGCGTCCGCGTACGGCGCGCTCGGTCGGCTCGCCGCCGACCAGCGCACGCTCGTGATCGCGCTCGGTCTCGACATCGGCGCCCCGCGGAGCTACTCGATGGGCCAGGAGTTCTGCGACCCGGCCTGGCGGCGCGGGCTGGCGGGGCTCAGTCGGGCGGGCGGTGGCGGGGCGCTGGACGCCCTGTCCTATACGGCCCGGTACCCGGCGCTCCGCGACGCCGGGCTGCTCCCCCTGTATTATCGGGCGCTCGAGGACGAGGTGGCCGCGCGGGCCGCCGTGCTGCGCGACCGGGTGCTCAAGCAGCGACGCGATCTCTACTTTGCATTCCGCCTGGCCCAGCCGCCAGCCGACTGGTTCGCCCTCGGGCTGCTGCGCGGGTTCGGCCTCCCGGATCGGCCGATCCTCCTGCTCACGCCCGAGGTCCGGACGCGCGAGGTGCTTGCGCTATACCGCGCCCGCGGCCTCAACCTGGCGCACGCCGTGGCGCTGGCTCCGTCTTCGCTGCGCGCCCGCGACGGGGCTGGGATCAGGCGGTTGGTCTTCACCGAAAGCGATGGTTTCTGGCTGGCTCCCGAGGAGCCCCCGGGACCGGGCGCCGGAGCGCGTTTGCCGGGGGACAGCCTAGGACGCCTGCTGCGGCGGCTGGTACGCTAGCCTTGCCCCCACCCTTCCGGAGGGTATTTTCCCTACCGGGTGGCGGTAGGGCATGATGGTCGCGGCATGCCGGCTGGAGTGGCGTGCTGAGGAAAGTCCGAGCTCCCGAGGGCAGACTGCCAGGTAACGCCTGGGCGCCGTGAGGCGACGGAAAGGGCCACAGAAAACAGACCGCCCTGTATCCAAGGGTAAGGGTGAAACGGTGGGGTAAGAGCCCACCGCGCGCCTGGCAACAGGCGTGGCACGGTAACCCCCAGTCGGAGCAAGGCCAAATAAGCAGCGAGACCCGGCCCGGGTCGCCTGAGCTGCGGGTAGGCCGCGTGAGGTGGCTGGCGACAGCCATCCCAGAGAGATGACCATCTGTCCGCTTCGGCGGGTAAACAGAACTCGGCTTATGGCCCTACCGCCCGCCTCTCGATGACCTCACCGTCGAAGCCCTATCCCGCACAATGGGAGCAAGTGGCGGACCTGCGGGTATTCCGCACGACCAGCCAGGAATGGGAGAAGCTCATCGGGTGGCGCGCCGACATGCGGAAGCGTGGCTGGAAGCTGCTGCGCGTGGCGAGCGAAGGGACCGAAATGGTCGCCGTGTTCGGCCGTACCAAGAGCGACCGCGCCGCGGCGCCGCACGCCCCCGGGAACGCCACATGACACGTGGCCTGCTACTCGCGGGGACGGTGTTCAGCGCCGCCTGCGCGGCGGGGAGCCGCGGCACGCCGGCGGCGTCCGTCCCGGCCCCCACCACGTACGTTCCCGCCACGCCTTCCCCCGACCCATCCACCCCGGGCCGTCCCGACGCCGTTCGCTACGGGCCGAGCGCGCTCCGCTACGTCGTGCACCGGCAGCTCCACGTCCAGCAGGCCCTCGGTGAGCAGACCCAGGCGCAGGACATCGGTGTTCGGATCTTTGTCGTGGTGGCGATTACGGGGCCGGCGGACAGCGTAGGGTATCCCGCCACCTTCGTCGTCGATTCGATCGTCGCGGACTCCGGCACACCGCCGCCGATCGTGGACAACGTGGGCAAGGTGCGGAAGCTGGTATTCGCGGGACGGGTGGCACCGCGAGGCGCGTTCGTGAACGCGCTACCCTCGGACAGCATCGTCGCGCAGTCGGTGGTGCAGCTGCTCGGCAACTTCCGCGATTTCCTGCCGCGACTGCCGATGGACGGGCTCAAGCCGGGTGCGGCGTGGACCGACACCGTCGAAACCACCCAGAAAGGGAGTGGTTCCGAGGTCTCGCGCCGTGCGATCACCCAGGCGACGGCGGCAGGGTGGGAGGATCACCTGGGCGCCCGCAGCGTGCGAGTGATGGGGAACCAGACGTATCGCGTCGCGGGCGGCGGCAAGAACGCGGGGCAGCCCTTCGAGTTGTCGGGAGCCGGGACCGGCAGCGGCGTGGCGTACATCGCCATCGACGGCCGATATCTGGGCGGCGAGTGGCAGGACTCGACCACCCTGACCGTGCGTCTCCCGGTGCAGGGAGTCGCGGTCCCTGTCGTCCAGGTGACCCGCACGACCGTCGCGGTGCTGCCGTAGTGGGTGGACGGTGGACCCGTCGGACGGTCGGACTGTCCGCGTCGCTCTGCGTTCTCACGACCAGCGCCGAGACACAAGTCGTGCCCAACCGGGCCACGTCCTATCTCCACCCGACCGAGGTCAGCGACGCGCGCGCCCTGTGGGTGAACCCCGCCGGGCTGGGGCGCTACGAAGAAGCGTCGCTCAATCTGGACCTGACCGTGGGAGACCCTGGCGCGAGCGGCCGGCTGCGCCAGCTCACCATCGGCCTGAACTCACGCGGGTTGTCGCTGGGTTACCAACGCGACGTGTTCGACGGCGGGGTGCGGGGCAGTACCTACCGTATCGGGTTCGCGGCGGGCCACGAACGCCTCGCCGTCGGGGCCGCCGCCGCGCTGTACCGCGGCGGCACCTCGAGCTCCGGCTGGGACCTCGGGATCGTGTACGACTGGACGCCGGCCCTGACGGTGGGCGGCGTGATCGAAAACATCGGCCAACCGCGCGTGCGGGGCTCGACGCTCCGGATCACCTACGTGCCCAGCGCGACGCTGCAGCTCGGGAGGCAGCGGGCGGCCCTCTCCGCGCTCGGCCGCCTCACGTCGGGCGGGGTGCTGGGCTACGCCTTCGCCGTGCGGGCCGCCGTGCGGCAGCGGGCGTCCCTCCCCCTCGGACTGCTGGCCCGGCTCGACACGGACCGCTCGCTCGGCCGCGCCGGCTTCGCGTTCGGCTTCTCGCTCGGCGGCGCGGATGTGGGCGGATTGGTCGCGACCACGCCGGCCGATCTCAGCGCCGTCGACGCGCTCAGCCTGTACGGCGTCTCGACCCGCCACTTCTCCCCCTCGCGCTCCCGGTCCCGTTAGCGCGCGCCCCGCGGCGTGAACCGCTCCCCATCCGCCCCGAGCAGCTTCCCGAGGCGGGGCGCCACCTCGTAGACGTCCCGGAACGACAGGTGCCTGAATACGGTGTCTCGGCGTAGCCGTGGCAGCGCCAGCACCATCCGGAACCCGAGCCCGCCCCACAGGCCGACCGTGTAGCGCACCTGTACGCTGTCTCGGGGATAGAGGCGTACGCGATGCGGTGTCACCACCGCCACGCTGCGGCGCGCCACGACGAGCAGCGTCGTGTCGTCGACGCCGCGGGGCCCGAAGACGTACTGCGCCGCATCGCCGGCGGCGAGCGCGCCCTGGCGTCGCAGGGCTTGTGCGAGGCTGTCGGGCAGCGGTGCCTCCGCCGACACACGGGGTGGCTTCGAGAAGGCCATGACCACGACGGCGCCGGCGCCTGCGATCAACGCCGCCAACGCGAGGCACCCCACACCAGGTCCCACGAAGGACGCCAGGCCGCGACGCGGATGCACGTCGTCGCGGGCCGCGGTGGGGAGGGCCTCTACCAGGGCCCGGCTCAACTCCTCGGCGGTCTGGAAGCGCTCGGCGGGATCCTTCGCGAGCGTGCGGTCGACGACGCCGGCGAGCACCGTCGGGACGTCGCGGCGGACCCGCTTGATCGGCACCGCGGTGACGGTTGCCTGCTTCATCAAGATAGATTGAGCGGATTCCCCGTCGAACGGCGGCGCGCCCGCGAGCATCTGATACAGCACGACCCCGAGGGAGTAGATGTCGGACCGCGCGTCGACCCGCTCCCCGGTGGCCTGCTCGGGGCTCATGTAGTGCGGCGTCCCCACCACCATGCCTTCGGTGGTGAGCTGACTGACCGACGCCTCCTGCGCCGCCTTCGCGATCCCGAAATCGGTGACGAGCACATGCCCGGCGCCGTCGAGCAGGATGTTGTCGGGCTTCACGTCGCGATGCACCACTCCCTGCCGGTGCGCGTGGCCGAGCGCGTCGGCGACCTGGCGGGCGATGCGGGCGGCGTCGGGCACCGGCAGGCGTTGCTGTTGTTCCAGGAGGTGGCGCAGCGACGGCCCGTCGACGCAGCGCATCACGATGTAGAGGACTTCGTTCTTGTAGCCCCCGACCTTGTAAATCGGCACGATGTGGGGGTGCTCGAGCTGAGCGCTGGTGCGCGCCTCTCGCACGAACCGCTCCGCGAGGTCGGGCGAGGGTGTCTGGCCCAAGTCGAGTACTTTGACGGCGACGTCGCGGCTCGCCGCCTTGTCCCGGACCCGGAACACGGCTGCGAAGCCGCCCTCGCCCAGGAGGTCTCCCACGGTAAATTTGTCGCCGAGGGCTTTCTGGAGGCGGCGACGCAGCGTGGAGAGATCGAGCGACATGGCGGACGCGAAACCTAGGAACGCGCGCCGCGTGGCGCTAGGGACGGTCTGGGCGGCGTCGATCTGGCTGTTCGGCGTGTGGCCCCCGCCCGCGTGGTGGCGGCATCACTGGCCGCGCGCGACGGCCATGATGCGAGACCAGGCGGACTGGCGGACTGGCGGTCGGGCGGTCGGTGGTTCTCAGTCCGCCCGCCCGGCCGTCCTGGAGAGCATCTCCCCCATCCTCCAGCGCATGGTGATCATCGGCGAGGACTCACGGTTCCGGACGCATCACGGGATCGACCCCGCGGAGATCGCCGATGCGCTCGGCATGGAAAGCGCGCACGGGTTGTGGTCCGCCGCCGCCGCGGCCTGGCGGCATCGCGACCGGGTGCGCGGCGCGAGCACGATCACGCAGCAGCTCGCCAAGAATCTCTATCTGTCTTCCTCGCGCAACCCACTCCGCAAGGTGAAGGAAGCGGTGACGGCGCTGCGCCTCGAGCTGGTGCTCTCGAAGGACCGGATCCTCGAGCTGTATCTGAACACGGCGGAGTGGGGGCCGGGGATCTGGGGGGCCGACGCCGCGAGCCGATCCTACTTCGGCGTCCCGGCGACGCGCCTCACGGAGGAACAGGCAGCCGAGCTCGCGGCCACGTTGCCGCATCCCCGCACGTCCAACCCGACGTTTCGTCCGGAGCGAACGCTCGAGCGGCGCAACCTGATTCTGGCGAGGTACCATGGCGTGGACGTGTACATCCCGCCCGAAGAGGAAGCCGATTCACTGCAGATGCCCGTGCCGGCCCCTGTGACCCCGCCCGCCCTCGATTCGCTGGAGGTCGCCGTCCCCGTCCCCCTCCCCCTCCCGGTGGACAGCATGCAGGACAGTCTCACGGCGAGACGCACAGACCAACAGGGGAGAACAGCGGACAGTGTCCGGGACAGCCTGCCCTGATCACGGCGATCTCTTCACCGCTGTGCGTCTATGCGTCTAGTCGTTGCCTGTCCGGTCCGTCCGTCCGACTGTCAGTCTACCAACCTGAGGGGCATCACCAGCGCCATGTAGCTGGCGGGATCGTCCCAGCCCACCGGCTCGACCGTGGCCGCGCGCTCGGGGGCCTTGAACGTGATCCGGACTTCGTCGGTGGGCATGTACTTGAGGATCTCGAGCAGGTACGTCGCGTTGAACCCGATCTCGAGCGGCTCGCCCTCGTAGGTGACGGCGAGCTCGTCCTGCGCTTCGCCCAGGTCGGGCGTCTGCACGGAAAACTTGACGGCACCTCCGGAGAAGGCCAATCGAATGCGGTGCGTCTGGTCGCTCGCCACCACGCTCATGCGTCGCAGGGCGGCCGCCATCGCCGCCTTGTCCGCCGTCGCGAACTTGTCGTTGTCGCGCGGAATCACCTGCTCGTAGTTCGGGTACGGCCCTTCGATCAGACGCGAGAACACGAGCGTCCCGCCCGCGCGGAAACCGATGTGGTTGTCGCTGCGCGCGATCTCCAGCGCTTCGTCGGCGGCGAACAGCCGGCGGATCTGCTCGAGGGCCTTGGGTGGCACGATCAGATCCGCGGTCGACCCGCCCTTCGCCGGGACGTCCATCTTCGCGAGCCGGTGCCCGTTGGTCGCGACCATGCGCATGTGGTCGGGCCGGAGCTCCCACAGCACGCCATTCAGGATAGGCCGGCTTTCCTCAGTCGAGGCCGCGAACGCCACGTGACCGACCAGTTTGTGCACCACGCCGGCGTCCGCCTTCCACGCCCCGTCGAATTTCACCGCGGGGAACGACGGGAACTCCTCGCGTGGCAGCCCGAGCAGCTTGAACTTCGAGCGGCCGCACTCGATCCCGACGCGCGACTCGCCCGCGGCCGCGAACCGCACGGGCCCCGAGGGCAGCTCACGGGCGATGTCCACGAGCTTCTTGGCGGGTAGGGTCACCGCGCCTTCGGTGTCCACCTCGGCGGGAACTGTGGTCGACACGGCGATGTCCAGGTCCGTGCCCGAGAGGCGCAACCCCTGCTTCGTGGCTTCGACCAGGACGTTGGCGAGCACCGGCAGGGTGGTTTTGGCGGGGATCGCCGCCGCCACCGCGCTCAACCCCTCCTGTAGCTGCTCTCGCGTGATCGTGAACTTCATCCGTCCCGTCGCCTTCCCCCATTTTGTGGAGTAAGAGTCTACTACTCTACTAAGATAGAACTAGTAGTAGTAGTAGTAGTAGGTGGGGAAATGTGGGCGAATCACCGTAACTCGTGGCCGGCGTCACGGCTCGCGCGCCCTCCGCACGTGACCCAGGTGTTGGGTTTGTTTGGCACCAGGGGCGTTCCCCACACCCCCGCGCGGTTCCCACACCCGCACACACCACCCGTTCCGCGATGTTGGCTACAGTGCGGACAACTCCTGACGCGCCATTTCCACCCGCTCCTTGAACGTCCGGTCTCGCATCATCTGCCGCTCCACCTTGTCGACCGAGTGGATCACGGTCGAATGGTCCCGCCCCCCGAACGCCTGCCCGATCTCCACCAGCTGCATGCTCAGCATGTTGCGCGCCAGATACATCGCGACCTGCCGCGGGATCGTCAGGGTCTTGGTTCGGGCCTTGGAGCGCAGCCCTTCGGGCGTCACGCCCCAGCGGCGTGCCACCACTTCTTGGACGCGATCGATGCTGGGCGTGGGCTGGGCGCCGTAGCTGGACGCGTCTTCCCCCTGGCGGATCTTGTCCGACAGGGCCTCGCGCGCGAGCTCGATGGTGACCTCGCGGTTCTTGAGCGAGGCGAACAGCAGCAACTTGATGATGCAGCCCTCGAGCTCGCGCACGCTCGAGCGGATGTGCTCCGCGATGAACCGGAGCACGTCGTCGGGGATCGTGAGCTCCAGGTGGTCCTGCTCGGCCTTCTTGCGGAGGATCGCGATGCGATGCTCGAGGTCGGGATGCCCGATGTCGGCGACCAACCCCCACTCGAATCGGGAGATCAGCCGGTCTTCGAGCCCGGGGATCTCCTTGGGCGGCCGGTCCGACGTGAGCACGATCTGCTTGTGGGCCTCGAACAGCGCGTTGAAGGTATGGAAGAATTCCTCCTGGGTCATTTCCTTGCCTTCGAGGAAATGCACGTCGTCCACGAGGAAGAGATCCAAGTCGTTGCGATAGCGGCGTCGGAACTCGGACATTGTCCGCGCGTGAATCGATTCGATGACTTCGTTGATGAACTGCTCGGCGCCGAAGTAGTGGACGCGCGTCCCCGGATACTTCGCGAGCACGGCGTGCGCGACGGCCTGCATCAGGTGTGTCTTGCCGAGGCCCGTCGCGCCGTAGATGAAGAGCGGGTTGTATGTCTTGCCGGGCGCTTCGGCCACGGCGTGCGCGGCGGCGGCGGCGAGCTCGTTCGACTTGCCGATGACGAACGTCTGGAAGGTGTAGCGCTCGTTGAGCGGCGTCGTCGGGGCGCCGCCCTTGTCGGTCGCGGCGGGCTCGCGCGGCGCCACAAAGAAATCCATCTGCGGACGCTGCTGGCGATCCTCCTGCACCCGGAACACGACCGCCGTGGGTCGCCCGAACACGCGCTCCGCGGCGCGCGCCAGGACACCGGCGTGCTTCGACTCATTCCACTCGACAGCGAACTGGTCGGGGGCCCCGACGATCAGGCGGCCATCGTCGAGCGCTATCGGCACCGCTGGCTCGAGCCACGTCCGCACGGTCGCGTCGGGAAGTTCATGCCGCGCCTCATCGAGGAGGCGTTTCCAAGCTTCTTTAGTAGACTGCTCCATCCGCGAGTGACGAAAGGTGGGACGTCCTGCAAGGGCGGCCCGAAAGTACGGCTCGCTTGTTGAAAAGTCAACCTTGACCGGCGCGCCGATGGCGGTGTACGTTTCCCGCCTCCCGACGAGGAATGTATGGGTCCGACGTATCGCCCGCGCAATCGCCGGCGCATCAACAAGCATGGATTCCGTGCGCGGATGAAGGACGTGTGGGGCCGCGCCGTGCTGTCTCGCCGTCGGAAGAAGGGGCGCAAACGCCTCACCGTCCGCCTGCCGTCCAAGCACCGGAGTCACTAACGAGAGAGCGGTTTCCGCGTCGCGTGCGCCTGACGCGCGGCTCGGATCTCACGGCCTGCTGGGAGCAGGGTCGCCGCTGGCGCACGCCGCACCTCGACGTGGCGTGGCGCCCCAGTCCCGCAGGCCACCCGCGCACGGCGATCGTGGTTCCCCGTTTTCAGTTCACCGCGGTGGCGCGCAATCTGTTACGCCGACGCTTGAGAGAGATTCTCAGACGCCACCTGCTCGCGGCGCTTCCCGCCGTCGATCTGGTGGTGCGCGCAAAGCGCGCCGCCTATGCCGCCCCGTTTGCAGTCCTGCGCGCCGAATTGACGGAGAGCGTGACGCGCATCACATGAACGCGAAGCGCTGGCCCCGGCTTGCCGTCATGACGCTGATTCGCGGCTATCAGCGGACGCTGTCACATCTGGTGTTCACCCAGTGTCGCTTCGTGCCGTCCTGCTCGCGCTACACCTTCGACGCCGTGGAACGCTACGGCGCCGTGCGAGGCTCGTGGCTCGGCGTCAAACGGATCCTGCGCTGCCACCCGCTGCACCCGGGCGGCTATGATCCGGTGCCCTGAGAGCTAGACGCGCAGACGCACAGACGAACAGACGCGCAGACGCGCAGAGGCTAAGTGGAACGACGCATTATTCTGGCGATTTTCCTGATGCTCATCGTCGCGGTATTGCCGAGCATCCTGTTTCCTCCGAAAAAAACGGCGGACAGGCGGACAGGCGGACAGGCGGTCGGCGATACCGCGGTCAGGTCGCCCGCCGCTCCTGCCGCGGCGGAGTCCCTGACGGCCCGACCGCGTGTCCGCCCGTCCGCCGCTGTTCCCGCAGAGACCGTGTGGGTCACCTCTCCTCTCTACCGGCTCGGGTTCAGCACGCGGGGCGGCGCGCTGGTGAGCGCAACGCTCCTGGGCTACCGCTCGTTCGCGGCGGGGGACTCCGGGCGCGCGGTCGAGCTGGTGCGGCCCGACCAGCCGCTGCTCGTTTATGCGCGCACGACCGGAGGCGATACGACGCGGCTGTTCGACTGGCGTCTGACGCCGAGCGCGTCGTCGGTGCGCGTCGGGCCGGAGGGCGCGACGCTGACGTTCACGGGCGGGCAGGGCGACGCGCGCCTGGAGCTCCAGTACCGCTTTTCCCCGGACGAGTATCGGTTCGCAGCCCACGGGCGGATGGAGGGATTCGGACCAGGGGCGACGCTGTTACTCGGGATAGGGGACGGGTTGCGCTCGGTCGAGGCCGACTCGATGGACGACTTCCGGAATTACGCGGTCGTCACCAAGGCGGCGAAGACGCAGAGCACGGCGTTCCATTCGCTGAAGCCGGGTGAGCGCCAGATCCTGGACGGGCCGTTCGAGTGGGCCGGCGTCAAGTCGAAGTACTTTTTCATTGCCGCGCTCGCGATCGAGGAAGGCGAGCCCCGATTCGGCGCCGGGATCGTGGTGGGCGGCCCGCGCACGGTCAGCACCTCGGGGCTGTTCGGCCGCTCCGAGGTGGCGACCCGCACCGCCGTCACGCTCACGCTGCCCGTGCCGCCCGCCGGCGATTTTCGCTACGACCTGTACGTCGGTCCCCTCGAGTACCGGCGGCTGGCGCAGCTTGGCCACGACCTGGACGACGCCAATCCGTACGGTGGAGTCTTGCGCCCGCTCATCCAGCCGGTGTCGTCGCTGGTCGTGAACATCCTCATCTGGATGCACGACCGCCTGAGCCTCGCCTACGGCTGGGTGCTCATCATCTTCGGCGTCCTGGTGCGCGCGCTCTTGTGGCCGCTCAACCAGCGTGCCATGGAGTCGAGCATCCGGATGCAGGCGGTCGCTCCCCTGCTCAAACAGATCCAGGAGCGCTACAAGAACGAGCCCGAGCGGCTGCAGCGGGAGATGATGCGGCTCTACAAGGAGCACAAGGTCAACCCCCTGGGCGGCTGCCTGCCGATGCTGTTGCCCATGCCGGTGCTGTTCGCCCTGTTCTTCGTGTTCGCGAACACCATCGAGTTTCGCGGCGTGCCGTTCCTCTGGCTCCCTGATCTGTCGCGGGCGGATCCGTACTACATCATTCCGATCGTGATGGGGCTCTCGATGTTCGTGCTCACCAGGGTCGGGCAGATCGGCGTTCCGCCCAACCCGCAGGCGAAGACGCTGCTGTACTTCATGCCGGGGTTCATGACGTTGCTGTTCCTCCGCTTCGCGTCGGGACTGAACCTGTACTACGCCGTCAGCAACATCTTCAGCATCCCGCAGCAGTACATGATCGCGATGCGCCGCCTGCGGGAGCAGGGGAAGCGAACCTAACCGGGAGGCGGGAAGCGGGAGGCGGGATGCGTGCTGTCTGATCCTGTTGTCGCCCTCGCCACGCCGCCGGGTCGGTCAGCCCTCGCCCTGATCCGCCTCTCGGGGCGCGGCGCGTTCGACGTCGCGGCGCGCGTACTACGCCCGTTTCACGCCGCGTCCCCTCGCACCGTGCGGCGCGTCCAGGTGGTGCATCCCGCGACGGGCGTACTCGTGGACGAGGCCGTGGCCGCGTGCTTTCCAGGTCCCGGGTCGTTTACCGGTGAGGACTTGGTCGAGATCTCGACCCACGGTGGGCTGGTCGTCCCGGCAGGCGCCCTTGCCGCATTCGTCGCCGCAGGAGCCCGCCTGGCCGCGCCGGGGGAGTTCACGCGCCGGGCGGTGCTGAACGGCAAGCTCGACCTGCTGCAGGCCGAGGCAACCGCGGATCTGATCGACGCGGGCTCGCCCGCCCAGGCGGGCCGGGCCCTGCAGCAGCTCGACCGCGGGCTGTCGACGCGGCTCGAGGGGCTGCGGGCCGACCTGCTCGAGCTCGAAGCCCTGATCGCCTACGACATCGACTTTCCCGACGAAGACGAAGGCCCCGTGGCGCCGGAGCGGGTTGAGCGCGCCTGGCACGCCGCGCGCGAGCGGATCGCGCGGCTGCTCGAGACGGCGCCCGAAGGGGAGCGGCTACGCGAAGGCGCGCTGCTCGTGATCGCCGGCCCCCCCAACGCGGGGAAGTCGTCGCTCTTCAACGCCCTGCTCGGCGCGGAGCGCGCTATCGTGACCGAGGTGCCGGGCACGACGCGAGACGCGATCGAGGCGCACACGGTGCTCGAGGGCTTTCCCTTCCGCCTCGTGGACACGGCGGGGCTGCGGGACAGCGACGATCGCGTCGAGCGTCTTGGCATTGAGGTGTCGCGCAAGTACCTCGGCGCGGCGGATCTGGTGCTGTTCTGCGAGGACAATCGGGACACGGGAAAGGGGAAACGGGAAAGGGACGCGCGCGATGCGTTTCTGGCGCAAGTGAGCGCACCCGTCGTGTTCGTGCGCACGAAGTCCGACTTGGAGCCACCGTCCGACGGTCCGACCGTCCACCCGTCCGTCGCCGTCTCAGTGGTGACGGGGGAAGGCCTTGCTGAGCTGCGACGCAAGCTCGCCGAGGCCGCGTTCGGCCGGCTGCTCGCGCTGGGCGACGTGGAGCCGGTGGTCACGCGCGCGCGCCACCGGGCGGCGCTGGAGCGCGCGCTGCGGGAAGTCGAGGCGTTCCGCACCGCCCGCGCGAGCGGTGTGGATGCGGCCGCGGCGGCGACCCATTTGCGGGCCGCCCTGGGGCAGCTCGACGACCTGATCGGCGTGGTGACGCCCGACGACGTCCTGGATCGCGTGTTCGCGAACTTCTGCGTCGGGAAGTGAGCGCCGTCCTGCGCATGGCTTCGCAGGGTGGCGGGAACCGGCGGGACGCGGTCTATTAGCGGCCGCAACGGCGGGCCGGGGCCCGCCGTACTGAGGGTGCCACTGATCGGCAGGAGGACGAAACCAACACCATGGACTCCCAGGGAGGCGCGGTCCCCGCCATGCGGAGTCCGGAACGCTGGCTCGCGGTCCTGCGCATCGCCGTCGGTGTGTGGTTCGCAAAGGCCATCTTCACCAAGCTGAGCATCACGCTTGCCTGGGGCTTCCTGCCCGTGCCCACGGCGTCGGACCGCTGGGTGCACGTCATGCCGATCCTGGTCACGAAGTACGCGGAGGGGAATCCGATCGGCTTCTTCAAGGACTTCTTGCTGAGCAGCGTGGTCCCGAACAGTCACGTGTACGCCCAGCTCACCGCCCTCGGCGAGGCCGCCGTCGGGCTGGGGCTGCTGTTCGGCTGTCTCACGTCGCTCGCGTCCGCCATCGGCCTGGTGCTGGTCATGAACTACGGCCTGGCGGTGCAGTGGCAGGGCTCGGCGCAGCAGGGATTCCACTACCTGCTGATCACGACGCTCGTGGTGCTTCTCGCGGCGCGCGCGGGGCGGACGTGGGGAGTGGACGGGTGGGTGCGCGCCCACCGTCCCGGCTCGTGGCTCGCGCGGGTGCCGCTCGGCTGAGCGTGCGTCGGGAATGGTTCAGCGCGTCAAAACAGGACGGGCGCCGTGTCGTTGGGCGAGGTGCAGGAGCTCCGCCTGGGCCTTGGAATCAGGCAATACGCGGTTCGAGACCAGCAGGTTGTAACCACTCACCTTGAGCACCAGCACCGCAAAGCCTGCCAGCAGCTCGGCATCGGTGAAATTGCAGTGCCCGTACCGATTGACGGTAATCGGCGTATGCAGCAACCGGCCGAGGAGCGACAGCCGGCTGCGGTACAACGACTGGTGCCACACCGGGACGATCGGGTCGCCGGTCGTGTGCATGGTCACCAGCGGTCGCCGCAGCCGCGCGGACGTCTGCACTTTGGCGAGCCGCGCCGCATCCGACGTGAATTGGAAGCGCTGCACCTCTCGGTTGAGCGCGGCGTCATCGAGCGAGCCGCTGTAGGTCCGACCCTGATTGCTGTACGGCATCCCGCCCGACTTCGCGACGACGTCGTTCGTGCCGCGGAAGCTGTACCAGAGGATTCCGAGCGTCGTCGCCTTGGTCGACGCGGGGTCACCCGGATCGATCGGGGCGTGGGTCACGGCCAGCACCTGACGGATTCTATCGGCGTTGCTCGGGTCGTCGAGGGCTCTCCCGCTGTTTTGCTCGGCGGTTCCCCAGGTGTTTGGATCAATGTAGCCGGGGTCCGCCGGCAGGCCTTGCCGCCACACGGGCCATTGCGGGATCACATCCGCATAGAAGTGATCGAAGACGGCTCGGAAGTCCGCGACGTACGCAATCTGCTTTCGATAGTCCCCGATCGGCCCGCACCCGGCCAACCCGCCACTGAACGTGTTGGGGTACTGCTCGACCGCCTGCACGGTGCCTAATCCACCTTGCGATCCCCCCGTCTGGTATACGTAACGAGTCGCTCGACCGGTGGTGTTGGAGAGCAGAGTCTTGGCCGTCGCCACCAGCTCGAGCAGGTCCCCCCCGATCCAGGCGTCGGGTTCGATGAGGCCAGTCGCGCGAAAACTGGTCGTCGCAAAGCCGTACCCAAGTTCGCTGAACAGTACGGAGACCGGCGTCTCGGAGAAATCGTCGGGCAACCTCGGCGCACTTGCGGGGTCGTGATAGCCGGGGATGAAGATCACGAGATCCCCATTC
>DATHGL010000080.1:0-9965 GCA_035317625.1 Gemmatimonadales bacterium
GCCCTTCGGCCACCAGCTCCTCCGCCGCCGCCAGCGCCGGCTGGCACATGGTCCCCACGGCGAGCATGGCGCACTCCCTGCCTTTGCGCA
This sequence comes from Gemmatimonadales bacterium, assembly GCA_035317625.1. Taxonomy (GTDB): domain Bacteria; phylum Gemmatimonadota; class Gemmatimonadetes; order Gemmatimonadales; family GWC2-71-9; genus AG41. Next base: position 91 of record DATHGL010000080.1, read on the forward strand.
GGACCTCCCAGGTGCCATACGGGATCGGCGCCACCTCGGCGGCGGGCGGCGATTCCCCTGGCGCCTTGTCACGCGGGTAGCGGAGTGAGAACGGCCCATCCGTGTGCTCCAGCGCGCAGCGCAGCAGCCCGATCAGCTCCGCGCCGTCCTTGGGCGCGGTGACCGTCAGGTTCGGCACGGCCAGCAGGTACGCGATGTCATACAGCCCCATGTGCGTCTGCCCGTCCTCGCCCACCATCCCGGCGCGATCGAGGCAGAAGATCACGGGCAGCTGCTGGATCGCGACGTCGTGGATGATGCTGTCATAGGCGCGTTGCAGGAACGTCGAGTAGATCGCGACCACGGGCCGGATGCCCTGGGTCGCGAGCCCGGCGGCGAACGTCGTCGCGTGCGCCTCCGCGATGCCGACGTCGAAGAAGCGATCGGGCCACCTCTTCTGGAAGATGTTCGTGCCCGTGCCCGACGGCATCGCCGCCGTGATGGCCACGAGCCTGGGATACTCGCCCGCAAGCTGGGTGAGCGCTTCCCCGAACACCTTGGTCCACTGCGGCGCACCCGCCTTGACCGGGCGCAGCTCGCCCGTGACCGGGTCGTACGGCGCGCGCGCGTGGTACTTCTCCGTGTCGGGCTGGGGGAGCGGGAACCCTTTGCCTTTCTCGGTGATCACGTGCACCACGCGCGGCCCCTTGAGCGTCTTCACGACCTCGAAGGTCTGTACGAGCTGCGCGATGTTGTGCCCGTCGATTGGTCCGAAGTAGCGGAAGCCGAGCTCTTCAAACAGCATCCCCGGCGACCACAAGTTCTTGATGCTCTCTTCCAGCGTCTTGGCGAAGTCCACCAGCTTCTGGCCGCCGATCAAGTGTGACGCCGCTTCGATCAGTCCCTTCACCCGCTCGCGGATGCGCACCGTAATCGGGCTCGCGATGATCGAGCCCAGGTACCGGTTGATGGCGCCCACGTTCGGGGCGATGGACATCCCGTTGTCGTTCAGGACCATGATGATGTCCCGGCCCGGGTGGCCCGCGTTGTTCATCGCCTCGTAGGGCAGCCCGCAGGTGAGGGCGCCGTCGCCCACGACCGCGACCACCTTGAACTGCTCACCCACGAGGTCGCGTGCCGCGGCCATGCCGAACGCCGCCGACAAGCCGGTCCCCGCGTGGCCGGCCCCGAACTGGTCGTGCGGGCTCTCGGTCCGCCGCAGGAAGCCCGACAGGCCGCCCGATTGGCGCAACGTGGGCAGCTGCTCGTTGCGGCCGGTGAGAATCTTCCAGGGGTACCCCTGGTGCCCCACGTCCCATACGATCTTGTCGCGCGGCGAGTCGAAGCAGTAGCTCAAGGCGACGGTCAGCTCGACCACACCCAACCCGGCACCGATGTGGCCGCCCGTCTGGGACACGACGTCGATCAGGCGGCGGCGCACCTCGTCGGCGAGGGACTGGAGCTGGGCGCGGTCCAGGCGCCTGACGTCTTCGGGTCCACGGATGAGCTCAAGCAGTGCCATCGAACCTCATCCAACGCGGAAGTGGGAACGTGGAACGCGGAACAGAAGGACGCGCACCAGTTCCGCGTTCCGCCTTCCGCGTTCCGACTTCAGTTCGGCCTCGTCACAATGTAGTGCGCCAGCTCCACCAGCGTAGGAGAAACTAACGCCGCCTGCCGCAAGCGGTCCACCGCCCGGGCGGCCAGTCGCTCCGCCTCGGCCCGGGCGGCCCCGACGCCGAGCAGCGAGACGAAGGTCGACTTGGCGAGCGCCGCATCCTTGCCGGCGGTCTTGCCGAGCTGATGGGACGTGGCGGTGGCGTCGAGGACGTCGTCGTAGATCTGGAAAGCGAGCCCGACGTCGGCACCGTAGCCGCGCAGCGCCTCGCGGGAGCCCTCCGGCGCTCCCGCGGCCAGCCCGCCGATGACGCAGGCGGCGGCGATCAAGGCTCCCGTTTTGCGGCGATGCACTTCCTCGAGCGCGGGTGCCGGCAGGCGCCCGCCTTCCGCCTCGAGGTCGAGCGCCTGCCCTCCGATCATTCCCCCCGCCCCCGCCGCCCGAAACAGCTCGCGCGCAACCGCTTGGCGGCGCCCCGGCTCGAGGCCCAGCGCCGTCACCCCGGCGTCGAGTGCCCGGGCACCCAGCGCCACCATGTGGTACCCGGCCACGGTGGCAGTCCGGACGTCGAAGGCGCGATGCGTGGTAGGTCGGCCGCGGCGCAGGTCGTCGTTGTCCATACAGGGAAGGTCGTCGTGAACCAGGGAATAGGCGTGCACCACCTCGACCGCGGCCGCGAGCTCGGCCACGCCCTCCGCGGCGCCTCCGACCGCCTCGGCCGAGGCGAACACGAGCGTGGGCCGCAGCCGCTTGCCGGTCGACAGCAGGCTGTAGCGGATCGCCGCTGGTAGTGGCGCCCGCCACCAGCCATCGGCGCGCGCGCCCCACGCCTCGAGGACCGCATCCACCCGGGCGCGAGCGTCCACGAGGTAGGCCTCGATGCCGCGGCTAGCCGTCGAAGTCCTCGACCTTGAGCCGGCCGGCATGGTCGGTGAGCACCTGCTTCACCTGCGCCTCGGCGGCTGTGAGGCGCTCCCGCGCCTCGCGCAGGCGCTCGATCCCTTCCTCGAACAACTTCAACGCCTCGTCGAGGTCGAGGTCCTGCCCCTCGAGCCGGCGCACGATCTCCTCCAGCCGGTCGAGCTGCTGCGCGAAGTTGAGCGGCTCGCGGGCGCGCGCCATCACGAGCCCTCCACGCGCGTCGCCACCTCGCCGTCGGTCACGCGCAGCCGAAAGGCGAGTCCCTCCGGGAACTGCGCCACGCGCTTCAGCACCCGTCCCTCGGCATCGCGCGCCAGCGCGTAGCCGCGCTCGAGGATCCGGAGGGGCGACAGGGCATCCAGCCGCCCCGCGAGCCCGGCGAGCTGGTGGCGGTGCCGCTCCAGCCGGCGCTCCAGCGTGCCGGTCAGGCGATCGAAGCTCCGGTCCAGGCGCTCGGCCACACGGCCCGAGCGGGCCGCGAGACCGCGCGCCAAGCGGGCGCCCAAGCGGTCGAGCTCGATCAGCACGTCCGCCCGATCCGGCGTGGCGGCCTCCGCGGCGGCGGAGGGGGTGGGGGCCCGGACGTCGGCGACCAGATCGCACAGCGTGATGTCGGTCTCGTGCCCGACCGCCGAGATCACCGGTACCGGCAATGCGGCCACGGCGCGGGCGACGCGCTCGTGATTGAAGGTCCAGAGGTCTTCGCGCGAGCCGCCGCCCCGCCCGATGATCGCGAGATCGAGCCCGTCGAGCCGGCACACCAGGCCGAGGGCGGCGCAAATCTCGTCCTCCGCCCCGTCGCCCTGCACGCGCGTGGGGACGACGAGCAGCTCGGCGAGGGGCCAGCGGCGTGCCGCCACCGCGATGATGTCGCGGAGCGCCGCGCCGTCGGGGCTCGTGACCAGGGCGATGCGGTGCGGGTAGCGGGGGAGCGGCCGCCGGCGTGCCGGGTCGAGCAGCCCGTCCTTCGCCAGTGCCGCCTTGGCCCTCTCGAAGGCGAGCTGCCACAGGCCGCCCGCCTCAGTGGAGAGCAGGTCGACCACGGTCAGGCGGAACTCGCCCTTCTCTTCCCACACGGTGGGCCGGGCGAACACGAACACCTGCATCCCGTCTCCGGGCGGCGCGGGGAGCCGGCGGTTGTCCTTCTGGAACATGACGCAGCGAATCTGGGCGCTGCGATCGCGCAGCGCGAAGTACCAATGGCCGCTCTGCCAGGCCTTGAACCCGCTGACCTCCCCGCGCACCCACACCGGCGGGAACCCGGCCTCCACGACCGCGCGGGCGCGGCGGGTCACCTGGGTGACCGTCCACGCGCCCTCGGTCGACACGGCGGCGAAGAGATCTAATCCCTGGCCCACTGGCGCGCCGCCTGCACGGTGTTGTACAGCAGCATGGTGATGGTCATCGGCCCCACGCCTCCCGGCACCGGGGTGATCGCTCCCGCCACCTGACTCGCCTCCGCGAACTTCACGTCGCCCACCAGTCGATATCCCTGTCTCACGGTCGGATCGTCGACGCGGTTTGTGCCCACGTCGATCACCACCGCGCCGGGCTTGATCATGTCTCCCGTGACGAACTCGGCCTTCCCGATCGCGACGATCAGGATGTCGGCGAGCCGGGTCACGGACTTGAGGTCGCGCGTGCGCGAATGGCACACGGTGACCGTGGCGTTGCCGCCGGGGCCGTCCTGGAGCAAGAGCGCCGCCATGGGGCGGCCCACGATGGTCGACCGGCCGAGGATGACCGCGTGGCTGCCCGTGACGGCGACCCCGCTGCGCAGCAAGAGCTGTTGCACCCCGTACGGGGTCGCGGGGCGAAACCCTGTGGGGTCGCCGATCGACACCTTCCCGACGTTGACGGGATGGAAGCCGTCCACGTCTTTCGCCGGCGCGACGCGGCGCAGCACCCCCGGCGCGTCGATCTGTTTCGGCAGGGGGAGCTGGACGAGGATGCCGTGGATCTTCGGGTCCGCATTGAGCCGATCGATGAGTGCGAGCAGCTCGGCCTCGCCCGTTTCCCGGGGCAGGCGAATGGTTTCGTGGTGGAGCCCGGCCTCGTCGCACGCCTTCCCCTTCATCCGCACGTACGTCGCCGAGGCGGGGTTGTCCCCGACGAGCACCGCCGCCAGTCCGGGCTTCACGCCGCGCGCGGCGAGGGCGTCCATCTCGCCCCGCAGCTCCGACCGCATCGCGGCGCCGATGGCCGTCCCGTCGATGAGCCTAGCGGGCAAAGTCCACCGCGCGGGTCTCGCGGATGACGACGACCTTGATCTGCCCGGGATACTGGAGCTCACGCTCGATCTTGCGGGCGATCTGCTCGGAGAGCTCGATCGCCTTGCCGTCGTCGATCGCGTTCGGTGTCACGACCACCCGCACCTCCCGGCCCGCCTGGATCGCGAACACCTTCTCCACGCCGGGGAACTCGCTCGCGATCTGCTCGAGCTGGGTGAGTCGCTTGACGTAGGTCTCGAACGCCTCCCGCCGCGCGCCCGGACGCGACCCGGACACCGCGTCGGCCGCCTGCACGATCACGCTGATCGGCGACTCGTGCGCCACGTCGTCGTGATGGGCGGCGATGGAGTTGACGACGGTCGGGTGCTCTCCGTACTTCGTAGCCACTTCCACGCCAAGCTCGACGTGCGTGCCGTCGTGCTCGTGCGTGAGCACCTTGCCGATGTCGTGCAGCAGCGCCCCGCGCTTGGCGAGCTGCACGTCGAGCTTGAGCTCCGCCGCGATGATCCCCGCGAGCCAGGTGACCTCTTTCGAGTGCTCCAGGATGTTCTGCCCGTACGAGGTGCGGTAGCGCATCCGGCCGACCAGCTTCACCAGCTCCGGGTGCATCCCCTTGATGCCGGTTTCGTACACCGCCTGCTCGCCCGCCTCGAGAATCGACGCCTCGACCTCGGCACGTGCTTTGTCTACCACTTCTTCGATGCGCCCCGGGTGAATGCGCCCATCGGCGATCAGGCGCTCGAGGGCGAGGCGACCCGCTTCCCGCCGCACGGGGTCGAAGCAGGAGACGACGACGGTGTCGGGTGTGTCGTCGATGATGACGTCGACGCCGGTGGCGGCCTCGAACGCGCGGATATTACGCCCCTCGCGCCCGATGATCCGGCCTTTCATCTCGTCCGAGGGGAGCGCGACCGCGGACACGGTGCTCTCGGCCGTCGATTCGGCCGCAAGGCGCTGGATGGCCAGGGCGAGGATCTTCTTGGCCTCCTTGTCGGCTCCCTTGCGCGCCTGCTCTTTCAGATCCCGGGCGAGCGCGGCCGCCTCATTGCGCGCCTCGTCCTCGAGCCGTCGCAACAGCTCCTGCTTCGCTTCCTGAGCGGTGAGGCCCGCGACCTCCTCGAGCCGCATGCGCGCCTCCAGCTCCTTGGCGGCGACCCCCCGGTCCCGCTCTTCCAGCGCGCGGCCGCGCTGCTCCAGCCCTCGGGCCCGCTCCTCCAGTCCTCCGAGCCGCTGCTCGAGCGACTGCTCCCGTCGCTCGAAGTCGTGCCGCCGGCGCGTCGCCTCCTCCTCGACGGCGTCGCGCGCCTGCATCAGCTCCTCTTTGGCCGCCAGCACGATCCGCTGGCGCGCCTCCCCGAGCAGCCGCTCGCTCTCCGCTGCGGCCGCCCGCCCCGCGGCTTCCGCGGTCCGCCGCTCCACGCGGCGCCCCACCAGGTAGGACAGCAGCCCCGCGGCGGCGGCGCCACTCCCCAGGGCCGACAGAATAGCCAGCCAGCTCGCCATAGGATCTATCTCCAGCATCGCCCTGCGTGGGAACGCGGAGCGAGGAATCGTCTTACAGCTGGCCCACGACGGCCTTGCGTTTGCCGGGCGGGAGGAGCTTGGTCATGTCGTCCGCGAGCGCGGCCAGCCGCGCCGCGACCTCTCGCTCGCCCTTCTTTGCCTGGAACAGCTCGTTGGTGATATCCAGCGCCGCGAGGATCGCGGCCTTGTGCGTCTCCACGATGGGACCCTGCGACAAGACCTTCTTCAGGGCCTGGTCCACGTACGCGGCGACCTCACGCGTGTATTCGGGCGGCAGGTCGGACCGCACGGTGTACTCTTCGCCACCGATCATCACCTTGACCGCGTGCTTCTTGGCGCTCACTGGGGCCCCCCCCTCCCCCTCCCACACCACTCCCGGTCGCGCCACCCGGCGCACCCGCGCCGCCCGCCGTCGCACGGGCTCCGCCGTTGCCGCCGGCCTCGCGCGCTTGCTCCTCCAGGAACGTGAGCCGGGAGAGCAGGTCCTGCACCCGCAGCCGCGCCGCCTCGACGCGCTGGCGCAGCGCCTTGTTCTCCTGCTCAAGCTCCGAGACGCGGCCGCGGGTCTCGGCGTCGAGCTTCGCGGGCGCTCCGCTGCGGCCCCCGCTCTCCTTTAGCTCGCCTTCCGCTTTGAGGGCGCGCGCGCGCCATCCGGCCAGCTCCTCCGCCACGTGGCGGAGGATCGTCTCGAGCTGGTCGAGCACCGGCGCATCAGCCCTCTCTCCGTCGTACGCCAAGCTCACCCTCCAGGGCCGCGAGGCCGCGCCCCAACAACGCGTCCACATCGCGCTCGCGCAGCGTCCGCTCGGGATCGCGGAACGTGCAGTGCCACGCCACGCCGCGGTGCTCCGGCGGAATACCCGGCCCGCGATACTCGTCGAACACCTCGAGCCGCTCGAGCAGCGGTCCCACGGTGCGCCGCAGCAGCTCCGACACCCGAGCCGCCGTGACGCCCGTCGGCAACACCAAGGCGATGTCGCGCTCCACCGGGGGCTGCAGCGGCAGGGCGCGATAGGCGACCGCCGCCCGCTCGCCCACCGCGAGCCGTACCTCGAACCCGAACAGCGGCGCCGCCCACACCGGCGCGTCCGCTTCGAGGGGACCCGCACGCCCCACGACCTCTCCCCCCTGTTGCACCGCCACCCAGCCCACCTCCGCACCCGTTGCCGGTTCCACGTTGCAGCCCGGGGCAGCGACGCTGACAGCTAACTCAAAGTGGTACTTCAGGTCCCATATGTCCATATCAGGTAGTTTCGCACCCTCGGACCAATGCGGCGGCCGGCGGGCGCCAGTGAGCACGCCGGCCACCGAGGTCCATTCGTCAGGAGCCCCCTTCCCCCTTTCCCCTTCGCCGGCCCCCCAGCGAAACACGGTGCCGACCTCGAACAGCCGGATGTCCCGATTGCGATTCGCCCAGTTGTATTCGACCCGCCGCACCAGGCCCGGCAGGAGCCGGCGCCGCAGATGTGCCTCCTCGGCGGACAGGGGGTTGAGGATCGCCACCGCGTCCGGCCCGTCGGGGGGCCCGAGCGGCAGCGTGCGGGCTTCGAGCACGCCGCCCCAGACCAGCCGCTCGCGTACCCGGGCGCGGGCGCGCTCGTCGGGGGCATCCGGCACGGTGCCGGGTCGATAGGCCCGCAGCTCGTCGGGGAACGCGTCGTAGCCCTTCAAGCGCGCGACCTCTTCGATCAGATCCACTTCGCGCGTCACATCGGGGCGCCAGCCGGGCACCTGCACCGCCTGGCGGGCCTCCTTCGGCGCCAGGAAGAATCCGACGGACGCGAGCAGCCGCTCGACCTCGGCGCGCTCGACGGGCATGCCCAGGAGCTGGGCGACGCGCTCCGGGCGGAGGAAGATGACCTTCTCCTGCCAGGGTTCGGGCCACAAGTCGAGGGCAGGCTCGCGCACCTCGCCGCCTGCGACGGCGACGATCAGCTCGATTGCCCGGCGCAGCGCATCCGGCATGCCGAGCATGTCGATCCCGCGCTCGAAGCGGTAGCTCGACTCGCTCGACAGCTGGAGCGCGCGCCGCGTGCGCCGGATGCGGGTCGGCTGGAAGTAGGCGCACTCGAGAACGAGGTCCCGCGTCGCACCGCTGACCTCCGACTCGGCGCTGCCCATCACGCCGGCGACGATGGTCGGATGCGTGGCGTCGCAGATCGCCGTCATGTCAGCGGTCAGGGTACGCGACGCGCCGTCGAGTGTGACGATCTTCTCGCCGGGCTTCGCCCGCCGCACGACCACCGCCGGCCCGGCGAGCTTCGCGAGGTCGAACGCGTGCAGCGGCTGGTTCAACTCGAACAGGATGTAGTTGGTCGCGTCGACGACGTTGTTGATGGGCCGCTGGCCGATCGATGACAGGCGCTGGGCGAGCCACCCCGGGCTGGGCCCGACCTTCACGCCGCGGATGACGGCGATCATGTAGCGGGGGGCGCCTTCGGGATCTTCCAGACGGACCTCGACTCCGTCGACGACACCCGAGATGGCGGGTCCGCTCGGTCCGGCGGCCGCGCCGGGCTCGGCGGCCCTCGCGGCCCCGCCATCTCGTGCGCTGGGAGCGCGGCTCCGGCCGGCGGGGACGCCGCCCTCCGCGGCCCTCGCCGCGCTCCCCCCCGGGGCGTCCGGGATCGGCGGCAGCTTGACCGTGGCGCCGAGCGACGCGGCGAGCTCGCGGGCCACGCCTTTGTGACACAGCAGATCGGGGCGATTCGCGGGGACGTCGATGACGATCTGATGATCGGCGATCCCGGTGGCGTCGACGAAGCGCGTCCCCGGAGCGGCGGGGGTGTCGAGCTCGAGGATCCCCGAGTGATCGGCCCCGAGCCCGAGCTCTTTGGCCGAGCACAGCATTCCATTCGACTCGACGCCGCGGATCTGCTTGCGCTCGAGCTTCACCCCGCCCGGCAGCACGGCGCCCACGGGCGCGTAGGGGTAGGTCTTGCCCGCCTGCACATTCGGCGCCCCGCACACGACTTCCACCGGACCGCTCCCCGCGTCGACGTGACACAAGGAGAGACGGTCCGCGTCGGGGTGCTTCCTCACGTCGAGCACGCGCGCGATGAGGATGTCGTTCAGGTCCTGGTGCAGTGGGACGACGGCGTCGACGGCGGCGGCGTGCAGCGTGAAGCGCTCGGCGGCATCGCGCGCGTCGAGCGGCCGGTCGAGCAGCGCCTCGAGCCAGCGCCGCGAGACGATCATCGCGCCCCGGCCGCGAACTGGGTGAGGAACCGCACGTCGCTCTCGAACAGCACCCGGATGTCGGGAATGCCGTGGCGACTCATGGCGATGCGCTCCGGGCCCATGCCCCAGGCGAAGCCCGAGTACGTCTCGCTGTCCAGCCCGCAGTTCTCGAGCACGGCCGGATGCACCATGCCCGAGCCGAGGATCTCCATCCAGCCGGTCTGCTTGCACGTGGGGCAGCCCGCGCCCTTGCAGAGCTGGCACTGCACGTCCATCTCGGCCGAGGGCTCGGTGAACGGGAAGAACGACGGCCGGAACCGCACGCGCGTATCCGCGGCGAAGAACCGGTGGGCGAATGTGGCGAGCGTCGCCTTGAGATCCACGAACGTGATCCCCGCGTCCACGGCCAGGCCTTCGATCTG
>DATHGL010000081.1:0-5098 GCA_035317625.1 Gemmatimonadales bacterium
CCACGTCGCAGGTCCCACGTGAACCTCCTCTCCTCCGAACCCTCCGCTTACCTGAAGTCCGCCGCTCATCAGCCGGTGCACTGGCACCCCTGGGGCGACGCGGCGTTCGCGGCGGCGCGGGCGGGCGACAAGCCGATTCTACTCGACATCGGGGCCGTGTGGTGCCACTGGTGCCATGTGATGGACGGTGAGTCGTACGAGGACCCTGCCGTGGCGGAGATCGTGAACCGCGAGTTCGTGTGCATCAAGGTGGACCGGGACGAGCGGCCCGACGTGGACGCGCGCTACCAGCGCGCGGTGCAGGCGCTCACCGGTCAGGGCGGCTGGCCCCTCACCGCGTTCCTCACGCCCGAGGGCGACGTGTTCTTCGGCGGCACGTACTTCCCGCCGGAGGACAACCAGTACGGCCGGACGGGGTTCCCCTCGGTGCTGCGGCAGGTGGCGGGGATCTACCGCGAGCAGCGTGCCAAGGTCGCGGAAAACGCCACGGCGATCCGCCGGCACGTAACACAATCGCTGGACGAAGCGAAAGGCGGCGAGGTCACGCCCGCGATCCTCGGGCGGGGCGCGGACGAGATGGCCCACCTGTTCGACGTCCGGTACGGCGGTTTCGGCACCGCCCCCAAGTTCCCACACCCCGCCGGCGTCACCTTCCTGCTGGCCCGCTGGCACGACACGCGGGAAGACTGGATGCGTGAGGTGGTGGAGAAGACGCTGACCGGCATGGCGCGGGGCGGCATCCGCGACCACGTAGGCGGTGGCTTCCACCGTTACGCGGTGGACGAACGCTGGATCGTCCCGCACTTCGAGAAGATGGCGTACGACAATTCGGAGCTGCTGCACGCGTATCTGGACGGCTACGCGGCCTTGGGTACCCCGCTCTTCAAAGAGGTCGCTGAGGGCATCGTGAACTGGGTGCTCGAAGTGCTCTCGGACCGGGCGCAAGGCGCCTTCTACACGTCGCAGGACGCGGACGTGCAGTTCGGCGACGACGGCGACTACTGGACGTGGACGACCGATGAACTGAGAGAGGCGTTACCCGACAAGGCGTTCCACGTTGCATGTCGCACGTTCGACGTCGAAGAAGCCGGTGAAATGCACCACAACCCGCGGAAGAACGTGCTGTGGTGGAAGCACGACCCGGCGGGTGACGACGAATGGTCGGTGCTCAAGGACGCGCTCGGGAGGCTCAAAGCCGCCCGGGACAAGCGCAACGCGCCCTATGTCGACACGACGCCGTACGTGAACTGGAACGCCATGATGGCCTCCGCGTTCCTCCACGCCGGCGCGGTGCTGGACCGGCCGCAGTGCAATGAGCACGCGCTGCGAGTCCTCGAGCGCATCTGGAGCAAGGCGTGGGACGAGGACCGCGGGATGGGTCACGTCATCGGCCGGACCGAGCCGCACGGACTGCTCGAGGACAACGTCCATGCCGCGGCCGCGTTTCTGGACGCCTCCGAAGCCACAGGCGACGACGCCTGGCTCACCCGAGCCACGGCGGTGATGCACTACTGCGGTCGGGCGCACTGGGACGACGCGAACGGCGGCTTCCTCGATCTGGCGCGCGGCCGGGGGGGCCCCGCGTACCTCGCGACCCCCGCGAAGCCGATTCAGGACTCCCCGACCCCGTCCGCGAACGGCGTCGCCGCGCTGGTGCTGGCGCGCCTCTGGGCCCTCACGGACGACGCGGCGTGGCGCCGCCTGCTCGATCGCCAGCTCCAGACCTTCGGCGGCGCCGCATCGCAGCTCGCGCTGTACGGCGCCACGCTGCTCCGCGCGGTAGACTGGGGCCTCAACCCCATCACGCGAGTAGAGGTGGTGGGTGCTCGGGGTCAGGGGCCGGCGTGCGACATGCACCTGCTCGCCCTGCAAGCCTACCGGCCGCGCAAGGTGGTGGTTCGCAAGACCGCCGAGCGGCCGGCCGCGACCGTATGCGTCGGCACGACCTGCTCGCTGCCCGTCGCGACGCCAGGCGCGCTGGGAGACCTGCTGCGGTGAGGGGGCAACTTCTACAACCGCTTACGTTCGGTTCGCGGTCGAGCAGTCGCTGCGGCGGCTCGCCACCGAGGGAAGATCCGCTGTGGCACGAGGGCGACATCCGCGCTCGCATGCCGCTTGCCTACGTGGCTCAGGTCGTGGCGCTGGGCCGGCGCGTGAAGGAGGTGGCCGAGCAAGCGGGCGTGACGGCCGCGCAGCTCGCGCTCCCATTCGTACTGGACAACGACGCCGTGTCCGTCGTGATTGTGGGGATGAAGACCGTGGGCGCAGGTCGTGGAAAACCTTTCCCTGGAGCAATGATGCCGAACAAGCATGCCGTGTTCGAAACCGCGAAGGGCCGGATCGAGGTGGAGCTCTTCGCCGACGAGGTGCCGAACACGGTCGCCAACTTCGAGAAGCTCGCCAACGCCGGTTTCTACGACGGCACCAGGTTCCACCGGGTGATCGCCAACTTCATGATCCAGGGCGGCGATCCCAACTCGAAGACCGGCAAGGGACGCGCCGGCACGGGTGGGCCGGGCTACACCATCAAGTGCGAGACGGAGAAGAACGTTCACACCCACGTGGCGGGGACGTTGTCCATGGCCCACGCAGGCAAGGATACCGGTGGCAGCCAGTTTTTCATCTGTCACACGCCCCAGCCGCACCTTGACCGCGTGCACACCGTTTTCGGACAGGTCTCCAAGGGGCTGGACGTCGTGAACAAGATTGCGCAGAACGACGAAGTGAAATCGATTCGAGTGACGTGAGTCGTCAGTCATCAAGACATCCGATCCCCTCACAAGGAAACGGTATGAGCCGTGGACTCGCAACCAGCCTCATCGCGGCATTCGCCCTCGCCCTCCCGCACCCGGCGGCCCTCGCCGCGCAGACCGGGCAGTTCGTCACCCGGCTGGGGCGGGACACGCTGGCGATCGAGCAATACACGCGCAGCGCCGAGCGACTCGAGGGCGAGCAGGTCGTCCGCAGCCCGCGCACCGTGCACCGTCTCTATACCGCCACGTTCGGACCGGGCGGCGCCATCACCCGGTTCGAGCTGGTGCAACACAATGTCTCAGGCGCGCCCGGTCCGTTGGAGACCCGGTCGACCGCGCAGTTCACGGGCGACTCCGCAGTGGTCACGGTGCCGCGACGCGACTCGACCGTGACCCTGCGTGTGAAGGCGGGCTTCGGAGCGGTACCGTTCATCGGCCAGGGGTTCGCGCTGGTCGAGGAGGTCGCGCGCCGAGCCCGCGCTGCGGGCAGTGCTCGCTACACGACCACCATGCTGCCGCTCGGCGACACCGAGCCGTTGGCGGTGACGGTCACGTCCCGCGGACCCGATTCCCTAACGATCATCCTCGGCGATCTCGGGCCGCTGCGTGCGCGGGTGGACGGCGGTGGGACGCTGCTGGGCCTCTCCGGCATCGGCAGCACCATGCAGGTCACCGTGGAGCGCGTGCAGGGCCTCGACTTCGCCGGCCTCGGGAAGGCGTTCGCGCCCCGCTCGCTCGGCACGCTGTCCCCCGCGGACTCGGTTAAGGCCACCATCGGGGACGCCGCCGTGGCGGTACGCTACAGCCGGCCTTCCACGCGTGGCCGGGCGATCTTCGGCAACGTGGTGCCGTGGAACCAGGTCTGGCGCACCGGCGCGAATCAGGCCACGCTGCTCGAGACCAGCGCCGATCTCGTCGTGGCGGGCACGACCGTGCCGGCGGGCAAGTACAGTTTGTGGACCCTGCCGTCGCCCGGCGGGTGGAAGCTCATCATCAATCGGAACACCGGGCAGTGGGGGACCGACTATGACGCCCAGTACGACCTCGCCCGCCTCGACATGAAGGTGGAGCCGCTGGCCCAGCCGGTGGAGCAGTTCACGATCGCAATCGAGCCGAAGGGCAAAGCGGGCGTCTTGAAGCTGGAATGGGAGAAGACGCGGGCGTCGATCCCGTTCTCGACGAAGTAGCTTGCACCTCGATTTCGCCGTCGCCGCCGACTACGCCATCGTGGATCAGGCGGGCAAACTCTCCGTCCTGGGCATTTTCCAGCACATCTGGGTACAGCAGTTCCCCGCCATGCACCCGCGCCTCCACCTGGTGCTCCGCCTGAAGGGAAAGCGCACCGAGATCGGGGAGCACCAGGTGCAGATCCGCCTCTTGGACGAGCAGGATGCCGAGATCCTGGGGGGCAACGGCGGCGTGAATTTCGCCGAGCCGCCGGCGGGCGTGACCGACATCGAGGCGGGGGCGATTCTGGTGTTCGACGTGCCGTTCCCGCACGCCGGGGCGTACCGTTTCGAGATCACCATCGACGGACAGATGAAAGCGTCGGTGCCGCTGACGGTGAGTCAGCTGCCCGCGCCGCCCGCGGGCGGGAGCAACTGAGATGCGCGTCGGCGGCCAGTTCGTGTATGTCGTGCCGAGCCGGGATCTCGTGGTGGTGGCCACGACCGACTGGGTGCAACTGTCCGACATCGCGGCCGAGCAGCTCCCGGCCCAGGTGCTCGGGGTGATCGTCGACGACGTCGTTCCGGCGGCGCGCTAGCCGCCGCTCTCGAGCGATCTAGAACGCGACCTGCGCCCCAACCCCGATCCCGAGGTTGCCCGCCCAGTTGCCCGAGGGGCCACGTGGTGAGAAGCCGCCGTCGAGTCCGGCGGTGTGATGGTGCACGGCGGAGAGCATGCCGCGGGCTTCGACGGCAAAGCGGGATGAGTGAGCGGGATACGCCAGCGCGACGCTGGTCTCGACGCCAGGGCTCGTGAAGTCTTGCAGCGGTACGCCCATGCCGCCTGCGAGCGTCGTGGTGGTGATTCGCAGTGACGTGAACCCGGTGGTGGCCTCGACCCGCGGCCCCGCCCCTCCGAGCGAACGCGCCACCGTGACACCCACCGCAAGCGCGACCACGTGGGCGGGCGTGTGGTACTGGAAACTCCCGGTGGCCGAGCTGCCGCTCGCACGGAACTCGGTGTGGCCGACCGCGCCGGAGCCGTACAGCGCCACGGGCCATTCACCCGGGTGCACGATGACCCGCGCCGTCGCCAGCGTGGTCCCGTCAATGACGACCGCTCCGTTGGAGTACCAGGCGCTTTGGAACGGGCTCTGGAAGATCGGTACCCGGAGGTAG
>DATHGL010000082.1:0-9998 GCA_035317625.1 Gemmatimonadales bacterium
CTGACCCTGTGATTCGAGGAGCGAGCGATATGGGTGCGCGTTGGGTTGCCGTGCTGGTGTCACTCGTACTGGTCGCCCCCTGTGGGCGCGTGCTGGGGGCGCAGGGTCGGGGCCAGGACGACCGCCCGGGCATGGCCGTGATGCCGTTCGACAACAGCGGGTCGTACGGACAGGACAAGGAGAACTTCGACGCGCTCCAGAAGGGGATCGCCGGGATGCTCATCTCCGAGCTCGCCGCCAATCCGGCCGCCCGAGTGGTCGAGCGCGACAAGATCGAGAAGCTGCTCGAGGAGCAGGGCCTTGGCGCATCGGGCCGGGTCGACCCGCAGACGGCGGCGAAGGTCGGCAAGCTGGTGGGCGCGCGCTACGTCATTACCGGTGCGTTCATCGACTTCTACGGCGACTTCCGGCTGGATGCGCGGATCATCAATGTGGAAACGAGCGAGATCGTCAAGGTCGAGTCGGATCGCATGCAGCGGGACCACTTGTTCGACATCATCCGCAATGTCGCCGCGCGCCTGATGAAGGACGCGAACCTGCCGCCGCTTCCCAAGCAGGCGTCGGCCCAGCGCATGAGTCGGCAAATTCCGACGGAGGCGCTGACGTTCTACGCGAAGGCTCTGCTCTATCAGGATCGCGGCGAAAAGGACAAGGCCGTGGAGATGTACGAGCGGGCGCTGGCCGTCTTCCCGGACTACGCCGAGGCCCGGCAGGGACTCCAGCGCGTCAAGACCTCGTGACGTGACGGCCCGGGACCCCGCGGCCGAGACTCCCACGCCGTGAGATACGTGCTGCTGCACACACCAGCCTGGGATCCAGCGAGCGTCCGGCCGGTGCTCGAGGGGTCGCAGATCGAGGCGCGGCAAGCGCGCCTCCCACGCGACCTCGCCGCCGACGAGCGACCCACCGTGTTCGTGCTCGACGCGGAAAGCCGCTCGATCTTTCCGCTCGACGTGCTGCGGGCGTTCGTGGATGCGGGCGGCGCGATCGTGGCGCTCGGCCGCGACGGTGAAGCGGACGTTCCCGCGGAAATGCCGTCCGAGCTGCTCGCGGGGTTCGTGCGCCAGCCGGTGGGCCCGCGGCAACTGCTGGTCGCCGTGCGGGCCGGGTACCGGGAGGCCGCCGCCCGGATGGAGACGGCGCGCGCCCGGTCAGAAGCCGCGAACCGGAGCCGCGAGATCGGCGAGCTGACGCGGATCGGCGTGGCGCTCGGCACGGAGCGAGACCTGAAGGCCCTGCTGGACCTCATCCTCACCCAGGCGCGCCGCATCACCGCCTCCGACGCGGGCAGCCTGTACCTGGTCGAAACGAGCGACCAGGGCCAGAAACGCCTGCGGTTCCGGCTCGCGCAGACGTACTCCAAGCCGGAAGCGCCCTTCGTCGAGTTCGCCATCCCGGTCGACCGCTCGAGCCTCGCGGGTTACACGGCCGTGACCGGAGAGCCGTTGGTGATCGATGACGCGTACTTCCTACCGCCGGATGTCGAGTACAGCATCAACCGCTCGTTCGACGAACGCTGGGGGTATCGCACCAAGTCGATGCTCGTGATCCCCATGAAGGATCACAAAGAGGAGGTGATCGGCGTCCTGCAGCTGATCAACCGGAAGCGCGGCGCGGAGGCGGTGCTTGCGACCCCGGGGGACGTAGACCGTCAAGTGGTGCCGTACTCGAAACGCACCGTGGAGCTCGTGACCGCGCTTGCCGGGCAAGCAGCCGTCGCAATCGAAAACAGCCGGTTGTACGAGGAGATCGAGCGGCTGTTCGAAGGGTTCGTCAAAGCCGCGGTGCATGCGATCGAGCAGCGGGACCCGACGACGTTCGGCCACTCGGGACGGGTCGCGAACATGACCGTCGGCCTCGCCGCCGTCGTCGACCGCGTGGAGGAGGGCGCCTATCGCGGGGTGAGGTTCACGCGCGAACAAGTCCGCGAGATCCGCTACGCCGGGTTGCTGCACGATTTCGGCAAGGTCGGCGTGCGGGAGCAGGTGCTGGTCAAGGCGAAGAAGCTCTACCCGCTGCAGCTCGAGCTCATCAAGCAGCGCTACGATTTCGTGCGACGCACGGCGGAGAGCGCATTCTGGAAGCGGCGCGCCGAGTTCCTCGAGGCGCACGGGACCGAGGGCTACCGCGCGTTCCTGCGGACACTCGAGGCCGAGCACGGCGGGGAGGTCGCGGCGCTGGACGGCGTCCTCGATGCCGTGCTCCAGGCGAATGAGCCGACGGTGTTGCCGGCGGGGGGATTCGAGCCGCTGCTCCAGGTGGCGTGCCGCACCTACCAGGACCTGACCGGCCAGCCGCGCCCTTACCTGACCGACGATGAGATGCGCTATCTCACGATCCCCAAGGGCTCGCTCGACGAGACGGAGCGTCTGGAGATCGAGAGCCACGTCACGCACACCTACCGCTTCCTACAGCAGATTCCGTGGACCCGCGAGCTCCAGCACATCCCCATGATCGCCTACGGGCATCACGAGAAGCTCGACGGGGGGGGCTACCCGCGGCGGGTCACCGGTGACGCGATCCCGATTCAGACGCGCATGATGACGATCAGCGACATCTACGACGCCCTGACCGCGGCCGACCGCCCGTACAAGGCAGCCGTGGCATCCGGACGAGCCCTCGACATCATGGCGGAGGAGGTGCGCAGCGGACAGCTCGACCAGGAACTGTACCGGCTCTTCGTCGACGCCAAGGTGTTCGAGGCGAACGCCTAGCCGACCAGGAGCTTGCCGGCCACCAGCAGCAGGAATGCCCCGAATGCCCGCCGCAACGTCACGTCCGACATCCCCCCCGCCAGGTGCGCGCCCACCAGCGCGCCGACGAACAGCCCTGCCGCGATGATCGCCGCGTACGCCACGTTGACCTGCCCGCGCCGGTAGTACTCGATCGCCCCCAACAGGCCGACCGGCAGGAGCAGCGACGCGAGCGACGTGCCGCTCGCCGTGTGCTGCGGCAGCTTCAGCAGCAGGACCAGAGCCGGCACGATCACGATCGCTCCCCCGACGCCGAACAGGCCCGCCACTACGCCCGCCACCAGGCCGATCAGTGCTACGAGCACCCACGTCATCGGTTCTCTCCAGGTTCGGGGTGGCCCCAGCCGCCGCCACCCGGCGTTTCGATGCGCAGCACGTCGCCGGGGACGAGCCGCGTGCTCACCTTAGGGGCGAGCGGCGCGCCGTTCAAGAGCGTGCCCCCCAACGCCCCGTCGGCGCCGCCGGCCGCGCCGCGCGGGGCGTGCCGCCGTCGCTCGGCGAGGATACCAACCTCCATCGGGGCGAGCGCCTCGAACTCGCGGATCACGCCCTCCCCGCCCGACCACAGCCCAACACCCCCACTTCCCCGTCGTAGCCCGTACGTCGTCAGCCGCAAAGGATACTCCATTTCCAGGACCTCGATCGGGGTGTTTCGCGTGTTCGACATGCCCACGTGCACCCCCGACGGACCGGGCGCAGTAGGAGAGGCCCCCTGGCCGCCGCCGATCGTCTCGTAATAGGTCCAGCCACCGCGCATCCCGCTTCCCGCATCCCACATCCCGCCGAACGTGACGTTGTTCATGGTGCCCTGACCCTGCGCCGGCACCGCGATGCCGCCGGCGGCGAGCGCCAGAAACACGGTGTCCGCTATGCGCTGCGAGGTTTCGACGTTCCCCGCGGCCACCGCACTCGGGAAGCGCGCGTTCACGAGGCAGTCTGCCGGGGCCGTGACCTGCACGACACGTTGCACGCCCCCGTTCGCGGGCACGTCGTCGGGGAGCAACGTCCGCACGACGAACAGGACCGCCGAGCGCGCCACCGCGAGCGGGCAGTTCACGTTGCCGAGCGCGGCGGGCGCGGTGCCCGCGAAGTCGACGTGGAACACGCCGTCCCCAATGTCGACCCGCACGCGGATCGCCAAGTCCGAGTCGTCAACACCGTCGCCCTCCAGCCAGTCGGTGGCGCTGAGCCCGGCGGCGCTGATGCGGCTGAGCGCCTCGCGGGCCCGACGCTCGGCATAGTCCAGGAGCTCGTTGGCCGCAGCGCGCAGCGCCGCGGCGCCGTACCGTGCCGCGAGCGCGGCCAGGCCTTCCGCGCCGCGCTGCACGGCGGCCCGCTGTGCCGCCAGATCGGCGCGCCGCGTTTCCGGCGTCCGCACGTTGGCAAGGAGAAAGCGCTCGACGTCCGCCGTCAAGCGCAGCGGCGGCACGATCACACCCTCCGCGAAGATCTCGCGGGCGCCCGCGGGCATGCTCCCCGGTTGTACGCCGCCCACGTCCGAGTGGTGCGCCCGGACCACGCTGTAGCCGCCCACGGCCCCGTCGAGCTCGATGGCGCCGATGAGCGTGAGGTCGGGGAGGTGCGACCCGCCGGTGTAGGGATCGTTGAGGATGAAGACCTCGCCCGGTCCGGGGTCGAGCGCGCGCACCGCAGCGACGGACTCGGACAGCGCCCCCAGATGCACGGGGATGTGCGCCGCCTGCGCGATCATCTCCCCGGCGGGGTCGAACAGCGCCGCCGAACAGTCGCGCCGCTCGCGGATGTTGGGGGAGAGTGCGGAGTGAATGAGCACCAATCCCATCTCCTCCGCGATCGAGGCGAGGGCGTGCCCCATGACCTCGAGCCCGACGGCGTCGAGACTCATGCCCGCTCCACCAGCACGGCGCCGGATGCGTGCACCGTCCCGTGCCAGCCAGGCTCGATCAGCGCGGTCGCGTCCCGGCCGGCGAGGATCGCCGGGCCGGCGAGCGTCACGCCGGCGGCGAGGTCATCGAGCGCCCAGACGGCAGCGGTCACCCGACGCCCGCGAACCGTGATCAGCCGGCTGGCGCCGGGTCGCCGGACGGCGCGGTCGGACCCGGCGAACCGTGGCAGCGGCCCCTCGCGCAGCGCCACCACGCGCAGGTTCACCAACTCGACCGCCAGGCCCGTCCCCGTATGTCCGAACCGCGCGCGGTGCTCGGCGAGGAACGTGTTCCGGAGGCGCAGGGGATCGTCCTCCGTCACGGGCACCGTCAGTTCATAGCCCTGGCCGGCGAAGCGGCAATCGGCGTAGCGCCGCAGGGCACCACCCGGTACCTGGTTGGACGCCGCGGCGAGGAGCGGGCCGAACGCGCCTCCAAGTTCCTCGGCCGACAGCCCATCGAGGGGACGGTGAAACGACGCGAGCAGATCCACCCGCTCCGCCGCCGACGCGAGCCCCAGGGCCGAGAGCGCCCCCGGGTGCGGCGGGATCACGACGGTGGGCATGCCCAAGGCCTCGGCGAGCTGGCATCCGAAGAGCGGCCCGGCGCCGCCAAACGGGAGCAGCGCCATCCCTCGCGGGTCCAGCCCGCGCGCGACGCTCACGCGCTTGAGCGCCCGCGCCATCACGGCGGTCGCCACGGCGACGATGCCGGCGGCGATCGCTGCGGCGTCGCTCCCCGCCGCAGGGCCGAGCGAGCAGAGCGCTCGCTCCGCCGCGTCGCGATCGAGCCGGACGCCGTCGGCGAGCGGATGCTGCGGGTCGAGCCAGCGCAGCGCCAGGCACGCGTCGGTGACCGTCGGCCGCTCACCGCCCCGGCCGTAACACGCCGGGCCGGGCACCGCGCCGGCGCTCTCCGGCCCAACTTTGAGCGCGCCACCCTCATCGACGCGCGCGATGCTCCCGCCGCCGGCGCTCACCGTCTCGATCAACACCGCGGGGAGCGCCAGCGCAAGCCCCGCGACCGCGCCGCCGCTGTCTCCCAAGGGCGTCCCACGCGTGACCAGGCTCGCGTCGGCGCTGGTGCCCCCCATGTCGAGCGTCAACAGGTCGGGCAGCCCCGCGGCGGCGCCGACCAGCCCGGCGCCCACCACGCCGCCCGCGGGGCCGGACAGCGCGAGCGAGGCGGCGCGCGCCGCCGCCGTCGCCGGTGGGATCGTGCCGCCGCTCGACGTCATCACGCGCAGCGTCCCGACGCCGCGCGCGTGCATGTCGCGCTCGAGCCGGCGCAGGTAGGCGGAAACCGCAGGACGGAGATACGCCTCGACCGTCGTGGTGCTGGCCCGCTCGAACTCCCGGAACACCGGGAGCACTTCGTGGCTCGCGGCGACGGGCGCGTCCGGGAGCGCCTCCCGCAGCGCCGCAGCCAGGCGGCGCTCGTGCTCGGGGTGGCGGAACGCGAACAGGAGGACGACGGCGACCGCTTCGGGCGCCAGCGCGCGCACGGCGCCGACCACGCGCCGAATCTCGGCGTCCGTGAGCGGCGTGAGCACGCCCTGCGGTCCCGCCCGCTCCGCGACGCCTACGACGTCGGACGGCGCGACCAGCGGCGAGGGGTGATCCCGAGCCAGGTCGTAGAGCGCCGCCCGGTCCTGGCGGCGCAACCACAGGACGTCCTCGAAGCCGCGGGTGGTGACGAGCGCCATGCGGGCGCCGCGCCGCTCGAGGAGGGCGTTGGTCGCGATCGTGGTTCCGTGAATCAGGACATCGATCGGGAGCTCGCTCGCCCCTAACGCATCGAGCGCCGTGCACAGCCCTACGGTGGGATCGCGCGGTGTGGTCACGACCTTCCGTACCGCGATCGTCCCACTTTCCGAGAGCGCGACCAGGTCGGTGAAGGTCCCGCCGACGTCGACGCCTACCCGCAATCTCACGGCAGGCGCCTCGAGCGCCATCTGTCCGCCAACAGCACGCCGGAGAACCCTAAGGTGGCGAGCACACAAAGCGTCCCCACCCAGTCTCCCAGTCGCACGTACAGCGGGATCACGTCGCTCGTGCGCAGCCGCCCCGCTACGATCGCTTCCTGTTCCAACCCGGTTTCGCCGTAGGTGCGACCCAGTGGATCGACGAACTCGGAGATACCGTCGTTCGCCGCGCGGGCGACCCCCGTCCGGGTCTCGATCGCCCGCAGGACGAGGTGCGTCGCGTGTTGGTACGGGCCCGCGGTGCGCCCGTACCATGCGTCGTTCGTGATGTTCACGAGGAAATCCGCACCCGCACGGCGATACCGGCGGGCGAGACCCTCGAACGCCGACTCGTAGCAGATGACCACGCCGAACCGGCCCAGCGGACTGCCGTACAGGGGCAACCCGCGGCCGATGCCGAATCCACCGAACCACTTGAGCCGGAGCCAGCGCGGGGGGACGAACGGCACGCGCTCCACGATCGGCACGAGGTAGTGCTTCCCGTATACCGGGTACGGCTGCCAGCGGCCGGCCGAATCGAAGTAGAACGCGGCGTTGAAGTAGTCGTACGATCCGTCGCGATGAAATACCGCGTGCAATCCACCGCTCACGATCGGCGTCTGACTCTCGCGCGCCAGACCGGCGATCGCGTCGTCCCAGGCGCGCTGCTGGAGCAGGTACCCCGGGATCGCCGCCTCCGGCCAGATCATGAGGTCCACCGGGCCCCGCACCTCGAGCTCGCGTGACAGGCGGACGAGCTTCGCCACTACGCTATCGGCATGACCCGGATCCCACTTCTCACGGAACCCCTCGTTCGGCTGGATCAGGCCCACCGTGCCGAGGTCGCGGATGGGAAGTGTGTGCACCCGCCAGGCTCCATACCCCCACGCACAGAGGACCGTCGCCAGCACCGCGACGACCGGACGCCACCCGAAGGTACCGCTCCCGCCTCCCTGCTCCCGATTCCCCAAGAACGCCTCCACAATCATGACATTGCACCACGCGAGCCACAGCGTCACCCCCCGCGCCCCCGCGACGTCGGCCCACTGCACGAGCACGGGAGCGTCCGCGAGCGACGTCCCGAGGCCGAGCCATGGAAAGCGGATGTCCCCCTGATGGCCCACGGCCCATTCGACCGCCGTCCAGGCGACGGGGAACACGAGCCAGAGAGGCAGGGCCGGCAGATGGAGACGCCCGCGCACGACGAACCAGAAGAGCACCGCGTGCCACAGTCCGAAGACCGTGATCGTGGCGAGGTAGCCGAGCGCCGAGAGCGGCGTGAAGTGCCACAACGCGACCACCAGCCAATAGAGCACGGCGCCCTGGGTCGCGAAGCCGTACCAGAACCCCCAGCGCAGCGCGCCGCGCAGGTCCCGCTCCTGCTCGAGCCGGCGCACCAGGACGACCGCCGGCGCGAGGGCCAAGAAACTCAGGACGGGGAGGGGAAACGGCGGGTAGCTGCCAGCGAGTAAAGCGGTGCCCAACGCGACGAGCGCGGCGGCCCGCCGGGTGGGGAGGGGCGTCGTCACAAGAGCACGTCGCGTCCTTCATCGGCCGACCGATAGACGGCGTCGAGCACGCGGTGCAGCGCCAGTTGGTCCCGCGGCGGGGGGGCGTTCACGTCCCCTCGCATCACGGCGAGGAAGTACGTCCACTCCGCCCGGTACGACTGCGCGAACGGCGTCTCGCGCCCGGTCGCCCCGGTGGGCGTCAGGTCGCTGACCGTCCCATGCAGCTCCTTGAATACCCGCAGCGGTTGCACGCTGGCCGACCCCTTGGAGCCCACGAGGTCGAACCAGAACCGCTCGGCTTCCCCCATGTGGCGCCAGCTCACGTCGATCGAGAGGGACACGCCGTTTTCGCACACGACGAGCGCCGTGGCCATGTCCTCCACGCCGTCCTTGCCGTGTCCCATGGTGTGCGCCGCGATCCGCTTGGCGGCGGGCCATCCTGCCAGCCACAGGCCGAGGTCGAGGAGCTGGAGTCCGAGGTCGAGAAACGCACCGCCGCCCGCTTCCTGGCGCCGCAGCCGCCACGCCACCATGTTGCGGCTCGGCTGGAACGTGTACCACCCGCAGCGGATCGCCTGCAGCACGCCGAGATCGCCACCCGCGAGGAAGCCGCGCACCGCCTGCACGTCCGAGCGAAATCGGTGGTTCATCCCGACCATCACGCGCTTGCCGTACTTCTCGCTCGCCTGCAGCACGCGCTCCACGCCGGCCAGGGTCAGCGCGAGCGGCCGCTCGCACAGCACGTGCGCGCCGGCCGCGAGGGCGGACACGACGTGGATCTCGTGGAGGTGGTTCGGCGTGCAAATCGCGACGGCGGTCGGGCGGGCGTACTTGAGCACCTCCTCGATGTCGTCGAAGGTCTCCTTCACCTCGAAGCGCGTCGCCAGGGCCTGGGCCTTGCCGATGTCCGAGTCGCAGATCGCGGCGACCTCGACTCCCGGGAGGCGCCGCAGCACCGGGAGATGAGCCACTTGCGTAATCGCACCCGCCCCGATCACCGCGACGCGGATCGGGTCGCTCACTTCCCCGTCCCCCGTCCTTTGTCTCTGGTCCCCGCCCAACGGTACATCAACCCGCTGCGCAGTGACACGGTCGAGACGCCGCTCGACAACACACCGCGGCCTTCGAGGGTGAAGCGCCAGCGCTTGGCCCCGACCTCGACACCGATGGTGCCGTTCAGGCCCGCGGTGATCGAGTTCAGCGCGTCCTGCACGAACGTGCCGTTGATGGCCGGGCCACTCCCGTGCCGGATGTGGGCGCCGAGCCCGACCCCGAGGTAGGTCGTCACCGCGTGCCCCTGGGGCAGGACATACTGCAGGTCCACGTCCCCCGTCAGGTCGCTCCACCTGATCCGACCGAGGTTGATTGTGTCGTTCGTTCCGGGGTTTACGATACTGTCGAGCCGCTGCTCGAAGCGCGCCCGTGCCGCTGAGCTGAAATCGGCCTTGTAGTAAGAGACGCCGAGCAGCACGCGCACGTGCGGCGCAATGAAGCCATAATCGAGCCGCAGCCCGCCGGTCAGGGTGCCGCGGATGTTGTTCCCGCCGACCGGACCAAGATCGAGCTGGAGGGCGCTCGGCTTCAGGTTGTCGTAAGAGAACTTCGAGAGGAAACCCTGGGCGGACAGGCGGACTGGCGGACTGGCGGACAGCAGCAGTGCGACAAGACCGACCGTCGGTCCGCCTGACCGCCTGACCGCCTCAGTAAAGGCGTTCAACATTGGTCCCCGGGAAATAGGTGGTGACAATCGTGCGGTAGTCCTGACCCGCGCGGGCCCGGCCTACCGCGCCCCACTGACAGAACCCCACACCGTGGCCCCACCCCTCGCCCGCCGCGACCAGCCGGCTGACCTGACCGCCGTCCTTCG
>DATHGL010000083.1:0-4371 GCA_035317625.1 Gemmatimonadales bacterium
CAGCCAGGTTTCGACGCAGCCGTGCTTGCCGCAGTAGCACGGCGGGCCGGGCCACTCGTCGGGCGTGAGCCACGGCAGCGGATTGTGTCCCCATTCGCCGGCGATCAGGTTCGCGCCCAACAGGACGCGGCCGTCGACGACGATCCCACCGCCGACTCCCGTGCCGAGGATGACACCGAACACGACGTGGGCGTTCGCCGCCGCGCCGTCGGTGGCCTCGGAGAGCGCGAAGCAGTCCGCGTCGTTCATGAGTCGCACCGGGCGGCCGAGCCGCTCCTCGAGATCGCGTCCGAGCGGCCGCCCGTTGAGCCAGGTGGAGTTGGCGTTCTTCACGAGCCCGGTGCGGGGCACGACCGTCCCCGGGATGCCGACGCCCACCGTGCCCACCGTGCCCACCGTGCCCGCGGCCTCGGCACCACGCTCCAGCTCCCGCACCAGCGCCACGATGGCGTCGAGGCACGCCACGTAGTCAGCCGGCGTGGCCACGCGGCGCCGCGAGATCTCCAGGCCGGCGGGCGACAGCGCGATGGCTTCGATCTTCGTGCCGCCGAGGTCGATGCCGATGCGCATGGAAGGGGTCACCGCGGGGGGCTCCGAGACGGATCCACAAAGCTATGCAAAGACCTCTCGGTGATCCCCCGGTGTTGCGTCGGCACCGGGCTCGTTCTAGTTTGCGGGCGTCCACGCCTGAACCATCCACTCAACGAAGGAGGTGATCCCTTGTCTAGTCACACCGCCACGCGCGACCTGGCATGGGCAAGCGATCGCTTGATCGGTAGCTGACCAGGACCGAATCGCGATCTGCGCCGCAGGTTCAGCGCCGGCAGACGATCGTGCCGGGCTCGCGCAGGCCAAGCGACCGCGTCGTCGGAGTATTCGGCCCGGCGACGCGGTCGTGTTTTTGACCAAGCCCCGCTGATATATTGCGACGTCGCCGAGGGGAGCGTGGGTCCATGCAGGCGAGAATGATCGCCGTGGCAGTCGTCCTGTTCGCGGCCTGTGAACAACCAGGCGTGCCACAGCCACCGGCCAAGCTGGCGGGCGTACGGGTCGTGGACCTGATCCCAATTTCGCTCAGCGGAGAAACCTGGCAGGACGCCGAGCCGTTCCTGGCGCTGTACGCGTCGAATCCGCAGCTCCTGGCGGTCTCCGCCTTCACGCCCAATCCCGGTGGGCCGGCCAGCGCGACGGCACCCATTTTCGTATCGGCCGATGGGGGCGACTCCTGGACGCTCCGCAACACCCTCCCCAGCCAGGGAATGACGGCCGACATCACCCACGCCGTCGGGGGCAACCCGCCCGTGCTATACGCCGGAATCATGAAGGTGCCCGACTTCCCCTTGAATGAGCTCAAGGCGAACGACTTCTTCTCGCCCGCGACGATGACGCTGCAGGGGTCGCGCGCCGACATCGATCAGCCCTTTGTCCGCACGACCGCGGTCGGAACCTCCGATCGCGTGTATGTCGGCCTCAATGATTTCAACGCACCCGACGGGCGCACCGCCACCGTCGACGTCTCGCTCGACGCGGGCGCGACCTATACGACCCGTCGCATCGAGACCCGCAACACCGCGGGGCAGAATGGTCCGTCCATCCGCCCCGCCGTCGCCCAGGATCACACCGTATACGTCGCGTACTTCGGTTGGCGCTCGAACGCGGGATCGGATGTGACGAGCGACGTCGTCGTGGTGCGCGACGACAGTGGCGCGACCGGCGCAGCTCCCTTCCGGGACCTGCTCGATCCGTCGGACCACCTTCCCGGCCGCCTGGTCGCGACCCACGTGACCATCCCCTGGTCCAACGCGCCGACGCTGGGACAGGAGCGCATCGGCTCCACCCTGTCGATCGCGGTCGACCCGCTCCACAGCGACAACGTGTACCTGGCATGGGCCGACCGAGTCGGGACGGGCGACATCTATACGGTCCATGTGCGGCGCTCGACTGACCGCGGCGCCACGTGGAGCGGCGACCGGCGCACCCTGACGAACGCCACGGACGCGAGCCTCGCGGTCTCGGGCGACGGCACGGTCGGCCTGCTGTATCAGCAGGTTACGGGGTCCGCGAGCACCAGCAGGTGGGTCACCCGCCTGGAGCAATCCAGGGACGGCTTCGCGACGCACCAGGACGTCGTCCTCGCCACCGTCCCGGCGGCGACGCCGCCCTTCCAGTTTCTCCCGTACATCGGCGACTACAACTGCCTGCTCACCCGCGGGAGCCAGTTCCTCGGCATATTCTCCGCGAATAACGCGCCCGATTCCGCTAACTTCCCGCAAGGCGTGGTGTATCAACGGCGTGTGGACTTTCCGACTCATCGGCTGCTCGATGGCTCGGGCGCCCCAGTGGCCGTTTCGATCGATCCGTTCTTCTTCAGCGTCCCCGTTCTGCCATGACGACAGACCGGTCGCAGTGAGGGTCCGATGCACACTCGGTCAGCCATTCTACTCGCGCTCGCGCTTTCGCTGCCCGGATCCCGTGGCGTAACCCAGATGAGCCGGGCGGCGCTCGTAAAGCAGTCCGACATCATCTTCATTGGAACCGTCACGCAGGTCGGCGCCGTCGCAGTCCCCGAGGTCCCCGCGTCCCCCCGGACGGTCGTGGTCCGGGTCGACGAGGTGCTCGAGAAGCCGGCCGCGGTCGCCCTGGCGGCGGGCGATTCCGTCACCGTCGCAACGGGGCGGCCGGGCTCGCTGAAAGCCGGAACCCAGGCGACGTTCTACACGACGGGTTGGATCTTCGGTAAGGGCGTGGCGGTGCGCGAGGTAGGCCACGAGCCGGGGCGGTCCCCCGTCGTGGCGGCGGACCAGCGGGACGCAGTGGCGAGGGCTCGGCGTGACGTGAACGACGCGGACCTGAGGGCGCACATTCAGAAGGCGGCCATGGTGGTCGCGGGCCGGGTGGAACAGGTGCGTCCGGCCGAGCTGACGGCCGCGCCGGCGCGCCCCAAACGGATCAGCGAGCACGACGCTCAGTGGCAGGAAGCGATCATTCAGGTCGAAGACGGCATCAAAGGCGCTCAGGCTGGGGAGAAAGTCGTGGTGCGCTTCCCGGGCTCACCCGACGTCGCCTGGGTCGGGACGCCCAAGTTCGCCGTCGGGCAGGAAGGCACGTTTCTGCTGCACAAGGACTCGACCACTGGCTCGCCGCGCGCCTCTTGGGGGGGCCAGTCGGTGCCGGCGTACACGGCGTTGCACACGTCTGACGTGCTCTCCAAGCAGGACGCGACGCGCGTGCGGGCCTTGATCGGGAAGCCGTAGTTGGAGAAAACCAAAGTCGAGGAGTTCCTGCAGCCCAAGGCGATGTTGACGCCCGGCATTGCGGGCGGCGTCACGATGTTGATCGCCAATGCGCTGTGGGTCGCCTTTAGTCTCCCCCCGCGATGGACGTCGCTGGTGTTGAGCTTTCTCGTGGGTCTCCTGGTTTTCATCGCCAAGGGCGGCGTTCCGGTGTGGCAACGGGCAGTGTACTACCTCCTCAACTCCCTGATCATCTTCTCGGTCAGCATCGGGACGAACTACGTCGGGGTGGGGTTGACGCATCCGCCGGCACAGCAGAGCAATGCGGTCGAGCCGGCAAGTGCGCGCAGCTTCTTCGTCGACTGGCTGTGGGTCCTCACCCCCTGACGCAAGGTAGGTTTTCGGGAATCCCCGGGCTTGCGCCCGGGGTCAGCAAAACGCTCCCCAGCCCGCACACCAAGCGACACGCTCTTTAGCTCGCCAGATTGCGGGAGCGCGACTCTTCCCAGTTGACGAACAGGAGTCCGCCCGGGGCGTCGAACGGTGGCGCACCGGGTCCCGGCAGAATCTGCAGCTGCAGCTCCTCGATCTTGTTCTTGGAGCAATCCCAGCAGGCGAGCGCGAAATCGCCATCGCGCCGGGTGCGCGACAACAACATGACGTGCACCATCGCGTTGTCGGTCACGAGCACGCCGTTCTTGTACAGATGCCCCACCGCCCACAGCGCCACCGCGCTTTTGATCGTCGGGACGAGCGGCGTGTGCACCTGCGTAACGCCGTGGTAGTAGAGCCCCAGAATCACCCCCCCGAACCGCGGGTGATGGGGGACGTCCTTCGTCTGCACGCGGTCCATGACGAGCTTCCAGTGGGCACCGTCCTGGGCGGCGAACTCGGCCACGCCTGCGACGGAGTCGCGCACGGCGCCCTGGTCCCACGCGGTAAAGGTGAACGCACCGGAGCTCCGCACGACGTTGTTCGAATACGGGCCGTTCTTCACCTGCGACTCGAGTCCCTCGCGCTCGTCGCCGAATGCCTCGAGGATCGGGGCGGCGCTGTCCGGGAAGGGAAACGGGCCGGGGAGGATCTGGATGACGGGGCCGCCGCCGGTCACCTGGATCGCGTGCACGTTCTCGGCAGG
>DATHGL010000084.1:0-3430 GCA_035317625.1 Gemmatimonadales bacterium
CTCCTCGCCGCCGACGGCCACTACGCCGCATACGGGCCCTGCCAACCTCCTCCGCCTTCTCCCCCCGCCCCGTTTGGGAGGTTCGGGAGGTTGGGGAGGCGGAGGAGGTTGGCAGGGTCCGTACGCGGCGTAGTGGCCGTCGGCGGCGAGGAGCGGCAGTGCGGCGCCGAGCGCGGCGCGGGTCTCGCGGTTTCCGGCGCCGGTGAGGAACACCGTGGGCAGGGGGCAGCGGACCAGCGCCTCGCGCCAGTAGCCCGCCGGGAGGAGCGGCGACGTGGGGTAGTCGCGGAAGCGATGTTGGTTGTCCGCGATGTAGTTGCTCGTGAGCTCCGCGCCGGTCGACGTCGCCACGGCAATGGGGCGACCGAGATAGAAGGGGAGCGACGGCGGGTAGGCGAGCACGCCGAGCACGGTGCCGGTGCCCCCGGCGCGCTCGAGCGCCGCGGCGGTAGCGCTCGCGACGGCGGCGGAGGAGCGGTCTTCCCCCACGGCGGCGAGCAGCCTCCCGGAGAGGAACGGGATCGCGATCACGACGACCGCATACCCGAGCAGCGTCGTTCGCGGCCGGCGCGCCAGCGCGCCGAGCCCGACCAGGGCTGCCGAGCACAGCACGACGATCCCGAGCGCCACCGCGGCGGGCGGAATGGCGGCCTTCTCGGCCGGCGTCAAGCTGATGGGGGCGGGGAGCCAGCGCGTGAGGGCGACCAGCGCCAGGCCCAGGACGGCCGCGACCGCGGTGTAGGCCCGTGCCGCGGTGGCGCTGCCGCCCGATACCAGGTTGCGGGTCGCGGCGAGCGCGAACGCCGGCATGAGCGGTAGCACGTACTGCGGCAGCTTCGACTGGTTCAGGGTGAGGAATGCGAGCGGTACGATCACCCACAGCACGAGCAGCAGCGGCTCGCGCGCCGTGGGATCGCGCCGGGCGTCCCAGGTGGCACGCCAGTGCTGCACGCGGGCGAGCGCCGGAATGATCCACGGAAACGCCGCCAGGGGCACGATCGGCAGGTAATACCAGAAGGGCGCGGTGCGGTGGAAGGTACGGGTCGTCACGCGCGCCAGCGTCTCACGTACGAAGACGTAGCCGGGGAAGTCGGGGTGCGCGATCGAGACGGCGACGAACCAGGGCAGCGCGATGGCGCCGAACAGCGCGAGCCCGCGCCACGGGAACAGCCGGCGCACCGGGGTGCCGCTCGCGAGCGCGTGCGGCACGAGCGCCAGGAGCGGGAGCGCCACGGCGATGGGGCCTTTGGTGAGGGCGCCGACGGCGAGCGCCGCCCAAGCGGCGACGGGGCGGTCGGCCGCGAACCACAGAATGGCGGCGGTGGTGCACAGCGTGAGCGTCGAGTCGAAAATGGCGGTGCGGGCGTAGGCGAGCGGCAGCACCATGGTGGCGTAGGCGAGTCCGGCGAGCCAGCCGGCCTCGCTGCCCCAGCGGCGGCGCGCGAACCCCACCAGCAACCCAATCGTGGCGAGCGTCGCGAGGTACGCGGGCAGCCGGGCGGCGGCCTCGGTGGGGCCGAGCAGCTCCATGGCGGCGGCCGCGGCGGCGAAGTAGACGATCGGCTTGTCGAGGTAGGGCAGACCGTCCAGGTGCGGGACGAGATAGTCGTTCGAGTGCGCCATCTCGCGCGCCACCTCGGCGTTGCGGCCTTCGTCGGGGTCGAAGAGGCGGTAGCCGTTCAGGTTCCAGCCGAGCGCGACCGCCGCGAGCAGGACCAGCAGCGGCAAGCTGACGAAGCGGGGGCGCAGGGGGCGCGATGGCGACGGCAGTGAGGTCTGAATAAGCTTGGCGTGTGGGTGATCGAGCTCGGGCGCTAAAGCTATTCGAGCGCGCGTACCAGTGCCAGTTGGCGGGCGATCTGGCGGGCGCCATTCATCTGTACCAGGCCTCGCTCGCCGAGCAGCCCACGGCGGAGGCGCACACGTTTCTCGGCTGGGTGTATTCGTTCGAGCGGCGCTACGACGCGGCGATCGCCGAGTGCAAGCGCGCCATCGTGGTGGATCCTACCTTCGGCAACCCGTACAACGACATCGGCTGCTATCTGATGGAGCTGGGGCGCGCCGACGAAGCGATCCCGTGGCTCAAGCAAGCGATGGCGGCGACGCGCTACGAGGCGCCGCACTTCCCGCACGTGAACCTGGCGCGGGCGTACGAGAAGAAAGGGGAGGTGCTCGATGCGGTGGCGGAGTACGGGCGCGCTTTGGCAAAACTTCCGGGCTGCGCGCCGGCGGTAGTGGGACTGCGGCGCCTGCAGGGAAGGGTGAACTGAAGGCCGGGGAGTTCCGTTGCGCCCGCGGGTTCCGGCCCGCAGCTTACGTCCGATCCGCGAGGCGCGTCGTCCACCGTGATGGGGGCAGCATACGCGAGGAACACGACAATGAACCTGGTCGTGGGCGCAACCGGCATGCTGGGCGGCGAGATCTGTCGCCTCCTCGCTGCACGAGGCAAGCCCGTTCGGGCGCTCGTGCGATCCAGCTCGAATCCCGACAGCGTGCTGCGGCTGGAGCGCGGCGGCGCCCACCTGGTGCGCGGCGACTTGAAGGACCGGGCGTCCCTGGACGCCGCCTGTCGTGGCGCGACCGCCGTCATTTCCACGGTGTCGTCGACGGTGTCGCGGCAAGCCGGAGATTCCATCGAGAGCGTCGACCGGCAGGGGCAGCTACACCTCATCGACGCGGCGGCGACCGCTCGCGTCACACACTTCGTGCTGATCTCGTTCCCGAAGGTGGACGTCGCCTTCCCGCTCCAGTCCGCGAAACGTGCCGCGGAGGAGCGGTTGCAGCGCAGCGGGATGACCTACACGATTCTGCAGTCCACTTTCTTTACCGAGATATGGTTGAGCCCGGCGCTGGGCTTCGATGCCGCGAGCGCCACAGCCCAGGTCTATGGCACCGGCGAGAACCGGATCAGCTGGATCTCTTTCACGGACGTGGCGCAATTCGCCGTGGCGGCGCTGGACACCCCGCAAGCCAAGAACGCCGTCCTGAAGTTGGGCGGCCCCGAGGCCTTGAGTCCCCTGGAGGTCGTTCGCCTGGCCGAGCAACGCACCGGGAAGAAATTCCAGGTCCAGCTCGTGCCCGAAGCGACGTTGCGAGCGCAGCACGGCGGAGCCACCGATCCGCTGCAGCAGTCGTTCGCCGCCCTGATGCTCTACTACGCCCGCGGCGACGTCATCGATATGCAAGAGACGCTGCGCGCCTTCCCGGTCCAGCGCTTGCGGTCCGTGCGCGAGTACCTGGAGGCCAGCGCGTAAAGGCGTCCTGCGCGATCCATGAACCCTGTCGACCGAGTCCACCGGGAGGTCTGATTCTCATGTGCCGGAACATCAAGCGCCTGCGACACGCCGATCACGCGCCCACTGATCAAGAACTGCGTGACGCGGCGCTGCAGTTCGTGCGCAAGATCAGTGGGCGCGTGATCGGCGTGTCG
>DATHGL010000085.1:0-6204 GCA_035317625.1 Gemmatimonadales bacterium
CGGGTGTCGAAGCGTCCAGCCTCTCGTCGCTTCGACACCCGGTCCCACGGTCCGACCGTCCGACCGTCCGACCAGCATCAGTCGCTGTCTGTCGGCCTCGAACCCCGGCCGCTCCATCGAGAGGTACGCGAGCCACTTGCCGTCAGGCGAGTAGCGCGGCGTGTTGTCCGCGCCCCGACCCGTCGTCACCTGTCGTGGTGCCCCGTCCCGTGCGATGAGATAGATGTCGACGTTGGTGTTGTCGGCGACCGTGGAATCGCCGTGCATCGCCACCGCGATTTCCTTCCCCTCGGGCGCGACGGCCACGTCGCCGTCGCCGCCCGTGACAATGGTCGGCACGTCGTGATTCGCGGGCGTGTGGTCCTGGGTGACGCCGTCCGCAAGCGTCACCGAGAACAGGTGCTGACGCTTCCCGGCGCGCCAATCGTCCCAGTGACGCCACAGCAGGTCGGTCCAGAGGCGGGCGTCGGTCGGGAAGTCGTGGTTGCGCCGATCGATTTCCTGCTCGGCGGGCCACTTGATGTCGCTCGTGACGACCAGCCCCGAGCCGTCCGGCAGCCACAACGGATCGAACACGCCGTCGGGGAGGCTCGTCAGCCGGCGCGCCTCGCCCCCCCCGAGCGGCAGCACCCAGAGCTGGGCGCCGCTCTCGCGCGTGGAGACGAACGCCAGCGTCCGGCCGTCGGGGGACCAGCGCGGCTGCCGGTCCGAGCCTGGGCCGGCGGTCAGCCGCCGGGTTTGCCCGCTCGCGACGTCGGCGAGCCAGATCCGCGCCGTGCCGCGGTTGTCCTTGAGCGAGTAGTCGGTGACGGTGTACGCGACCCATTTCCCGTCGGGGGAAAGCTGCGGGTCGCCCACGGCGGGGAGCGCGAGGTAATCGTCGCTCGTGATCGCGCGCTTCTGGGCGGACAGGGCGGGAAACGGGAAAGGGGAAACGGGAAACGTGAGGCATCCCAGCGCGACCAGCAGCCGTTTCATCGTGTCGCCTTTCCGTCCGACGGTCCGACCGTCCGTCGCCTGTGTTCAATAGTCCGGATGCGTCAGAATCGCCTTCACCAGGTCGTCGAACACCTGCGACTCGGGCGTCACCGCCCCGGCGGCGTCGGTGTGGACGTTCCAGGCGCACAGCTCGTTCAGGGCGGTCGCTTCTTCGTAGGTCAGGTGCAGCACGTATCCCTCGCCGCCCCCCGAGCGCGCGGCGCCGTCCAGGACGTTCGTGAGGACGTCGGGCAGATGCCGCGCCCCGCGGACCGCGGTGTACTGCGCCTCGGTGACGGTGAGATCCATGACTCCCTTGCCACGCCTTGAGTCGGGGGCGAAATCTTCTCCCGTCCCCCCGTTCCCGCAAGGAAGACCATCGACGTGCGCAACCGGTGGTGACTACTTGATCTCCTGCCCCCACAGATCCCGATAGACGACCGGCCCCTCGTTCAACGCCTTGATGCCCGCCTCGATCTGACTCTTGTCGCCCACCACGACGATGTCGAAGTGGTCCGGGTCGATGTATTGTCGCGCCACGCGCTGCACGTCGGCCGCCGTGACGGCGTTGATCCGCTCGACGTAGTGGTCGTAGTAGTCGAGCGGCAGGCCGAAGGTGACGAGCTCGCGGAACCGCGCCGCGGCGCCGCCCGTGGTCTCGAAGTCGCCGGGCAGGCCGAGCGTGAGATAGGCCTTCGCCTTCGCGAGCTCCGGCGCGGCCACCGGCTCGTCACGGATCCGCCGCAGCTCCCGCAGGAACTCGATGAGCGAGCTGTCGGTCTTCGCCGTCACGACGGAGGCGAGCGCCACGAAGGCCCCGGTGAGGCGCCGCGGCGCGAACTGAGAGAAGGCGCCGTAGGTGTAACCGTGGGTCTCGCGCAGATTCTGATTCAGGCGGGACGTGAACGCGCCCCCGACGATCGTGTTCAGCACGTCGAGCGCGAACCAGTCGGGCGTCGTGCGCACCGGACCCACATGGCCGATCCGGATCACCGATTGCGCCGCCCCCGGCTTGTCGATCAGATACACCGTGCGGGGCGCCCCAGGGGGAGCCGGCGCGCTCGGAAACGCCGGCACGTCGCCCCGCTCCCAGCCGCCGAACCGGGCGGCGACCAGACGGCGCGCCTCGGCGAGCGTGACGTCGCCCACGATCAGGACGCGCGCCCCGTTGGGCCGGTAATAGGTCCGGTAAAACTCGGCGACTCCGTCGCGCGCGAGCCGGGCGGTGGCGCTGTCGGTGCCGTTCACGGGGTGCCCGTACGGGTGCCCGCGCCCGTACACGATGGCCGGGAACGCGACGTTCGCCACCGTGACCGGCTCGTCACGCTGCTGCACCAGCTGCGCGGCCCGGAGCTGCCGTTGCCGCGCGACCTCGGAATCGGCGAAGCTGGGTCGCAGCACCACGTCCGCGAGCAGATCGAGCGCGCCCTCGAGCCGGCGCTTCGGCGCGTGGATCGACGCGCTCGCGCCGTCGAAGCTCGCGGCCGTGGTGAGCTGGGCGCCGAGGAACGCGGCCTCGTCCGCGACGTCGAGGGCGCCGCGCACGCCCGCTCCCTGCTGCAGCATCGTCGCGGTGAAGGTCGCGAGTCCCGGAAGGGCCGATGGGTCGCGCGCCGCACCCGCATCCACGAGGATTTGCACGTCCACGACCGGCACCTTGTGCATCTCGACGACCGTGAGCGTGAGGCCGTTCGGGAGCGTCGCGGCCTGCACGGCCGGGAGCTTGAGCGCCGGGGGAGGCTGGAGAGTGGGAGGCTTGCTGCGATCGAGAACCTGGGCGGAAAGACGGAAAGCCGGTAAGGCGGTAAGCAGCAGCGCGAAGACCGTGACTGCCGCGGTCATGGCGTCGTCCCTTCTTTCACCGCCAGCTCCGGCTTCCCTTGCGGCACCACGCTGAGCACGACGCGGCCCCCAGGAGGGAGATACGTCTGGACGGCGCGCTGCACCGCCGCGGGAGTCACCTTCCGGTAGCGGTCGAGATCCTTTTGGAAGTAGTCCGGCGTCCCCACGAAGTAGTTGTAGAAGTTCAGCTGATCGGCCTTGCCGCCGAACCCGCCGACCCGCTCCATGCGCGACAGGAACTGCGCCTCGAAGCTGTTCTGCGCGCGCTCCACCTCGCGCGCCGTCGGTCCCCCGTCGGCGAGCCGCTGCAACTCCCGGTCGATCACCCGTTGCAGCTCGCCAAGGTCGTGGCCGGGGCGGGCGGTGGCGTAGATCTCGAACTTGCCGTCGATGCGGCTCCCGTCCTGGAACGCCACGACGTCCGTCGCGATCTGCAGCTCGTACACCAGACGGCGGTAGAGGCGCGACGACCGGCCACCGGCCAGGACGTTCGCGAGGACGTCGAGCGTGGCATCGTCGGCGGCGAACGCCTTCACCGTATGCCAGGCGTCGTACACGCGCGGCAGCTGCACGCGGTCCTCGACGACACCGTTCACGACCCTCGTGAGCGGAACGGGGGGCGGCGGTTGGCGCGTCACCGCCGGCCCGCGGGGAACGTCGCCGAAGTAGCGCTCCACGAGGCGCCGCGCGTCGCGCGGCGTGATGTCACCGGCGATCGCGATCGTCGCGTTGTTGGGCGTGTAGTAGGCCTGGAAGAAGTGCCGGACGTCTTCGAGCGTCGCCGCCTGCAGGTCCTGCATCGAGCCGATGACCGGCCAGTGGTACGGGTGACTCGGCGGATACAGCCGCTGGAGGATGTTCTCGTCCGCGAGCCCGTACGGCCGGTTTTCGTAGCTCTGCCGTCGCTCATTCTGCACCACACCACGCTGCAGATCGACTTTCTCCGCGGTGATCTCGGGGAGCAGGAAGCCCATCCGGTCGGAGTCGAGGTACAGCATCAGGGGAAGCGCGCTGGCCGGCCCGTCCTCGTAATAGTTCGTGCGGTCTTCGGTCGTCGAGCCGTTGTTGTCGCCCCCCGCTGCCTCGAGCAGGCGGTCGAACTCCCCGGTCGGCACGTGGGCGGAGCCCATGAACATGATGTGCTCGAACAGGTGCGCGAACCCGGTGCGCCCGGGCTGCTCGTCCGACGAGCCGACGTGGTACCACGTGTTCATCGCCACCACCGGCACCGCGTGGTCCTCGTGCACGATCACCTGGAGCCCGTTCGGCAGCGTGAACGTTTCGTAGGGGACGCGGAGGGACTGGGCGGAGAGGTGGACGGGCGGACGGGCGCACAGGAGTCCGAGCAGCACGGCCGTCGCGGTCGCAATTCGAGGCATCATCACTCCTCAGGGGTCCGGGACATTTGCGGTGGAAACTCCCTTCCCGCAAGTTGCGTAGGGCGCGCGACAGGGAGACTCGACATGATCGGCTTGTTGATCGCAGTAGCGGCGTTCGCTGGTGGGTTCGTGGTCACACGGAGCTTCGTGCACCGCCGGCTCCGCTTTGTCGACGCGGTGCGGAAACCCGCGGCGCCGCTCATTGCAGGGCTCGCGGCCGCCGCGGTGGCGCTCCCCGTCGCCGCCCTCCCGCTCGTGACGATCTGGACCGCGGCCGCATTCGGAGTGGGAGTGGCCGGCGGCGTGGCAAGCGGGCGCCACGCGCCCGAGCTGCCGCCCGGCGCCTAGACGACCCTCAGCCCCGCATCCGACGTCGCGACCGCCGGCCGGCCCGACACGGCTCGCAGCGCCCGCACCGCGTCTCTGGCGAACGTCTTCCCCGCCCCCTTCTCCACTTCCTCGAGCGCGCTCCATTTCGGGAACGCCGCGCGCACCGGTGTCGCCATCTGCAGCGTCTCGAACGCGTCCGCCACGGCCAGGATCTTCACGGTGAGGGGCAGTGGCAGCGCTTCGATGTCCCAATCGTCGCCCACGATCTCGTAGTAATGCCCGTACTCCCCGATGATCTCGGCGGCGCCCCGCATGGCGCGCGCCACGCCCACGGAGGAATCCGTGACCGAGCGCGACAGCAGCCGCAGCAGCCGCTTGTCGCGGGTTCCCACCTCGTGGAGCAACGCCGCGACGTGCAGGTTCTCGACGTCCGCGTCGGTGAGCTTCAGCTCGCGCGCGATCGCGGCCGCCACTTCCGCCACCCGGTTCGAATGCCCCTGCTGATTCCGCTCGGTGGACTCGATGTGATAGGTCAGGAGCTCGAGCGT
Source organism: Gemmatimonadales bacterium (assembly GCA_035317625.1). GTDB lineage: Bacteria > Gemmatimonadota > Gemmatimonadetes > Gemmatimonadales > GWC2-71-9 > AG41. The sequence goes on from DATHGL010000085.1 coordinate 5,078, forward strand.
CGCCATGTAGGCGTTCTTCACCTCGGCGAGCCGCGCCTCGCGTTGCTCCGCCAACCCGCCCACGACGTAGCCCGTGAGAATGAGGAAGCCCGCCCATGGTGCGAGCGCGAGCAGGGCATCGGGGTAAAAGCCGGGGAGCATGTCGAGGCCCTGCACGTACTGATAGAAGAAGATCAGCGCGACGACGAACACGCCCGCCAGCACCGCGAAGCGCCGGCCGCCGTAAAAGCCGGCGAGAATCATCGGCAGATAATAGAAGCTCAAGAACGCGAATTTCTGGTCGACCAGGGCGTGGATCGCCACCATCGCGAGGACCAGCAACAACACGAAGATCCGCTCGAAGTAGCGGAAGAAGAACAGCTTGGCGCGCTCCAGCGGACGCGGGTGAGCCACGGAGGACCTCGGCGCTGTGCGATGTCGGACGACGCGAAATGCAAAGTGAGGGAACCGGCCCGGCCGCGCAATAGGCAAACGGCCGTTTGTGCTCAGTTATGGAACCTCTCCCTTCCCCCCTCTCCCGGGGTCGTCATCCGAACGATCCTCGTACCCGATGCACTGCAGCACCGGTAGCGCCGGGTAGCGTGGGAAGCGCGCATCCGAGTCGGCGCGACCGCACCGAAAGAAGGTGGAGCCGCGCCGATTGGTGACGGCCCGCATCCACTGACACGTGCGGCACAGACCGACGGAGTCGGGTTCGGGCATCGGGTCGCCTCGAAGATAACGCCCGCGCTATGGCGTTTTCCGTCGCCGATTCCCCATCTTGGTACGCCATGGCTGCCGATGCTGCGCCGCCCCCGCCCGAGCTCCCGCCCGGGCTCCTGCGCGAGTACCTCGAGGGCATGCGTGCCCAGTTGGGCGTCCTGTCCCGTCTGGCCGACCGGCTCGCCGTCGCCGGGAACGACCGCGCCGCGCTCGAGTCGTTGCAGCGCGAGACGCACAAGATCCACGGCTCCGCAGGCTCCTACGGCTTCACACAAGCCTCCCGCCTGGCCGCCGGAATGGAGGTGACCGCCAAGGACTGGGTCGCGCGGCCCGACGAGGGAGACGTGGATCGCGGGTCGCTCGCAGGCTGGTTCGTGGCCCGCATCGCGGAGATGTTCGGGTTGCCGGTCCCGCACCCGGCGGTG
>DATHGL010000086.1:0-20054 GCA_035317625.1 Gemmatimonadales bacterium
CCCCGTTCTCGGTGGCGGAGACCTTCGCGTCGGTGCGCAGCATGGTCCAGCCGATCGCCGAAGAGAAGGGCCTCGCGGTACGCCTCGTCCACCCCGTACCGGAGCGCCGGGTGGGGCAGGCACGGGCCTTAGCGCGCGTGCTCCTCAACCTGGCCACCAACGCCGTGAAGTTCACCGACACCGGCTTCGTCGAGTTGGCCGCGCGACCGATCGGCACCAAGCGCCTCGAGTTCTCGATTCGCGACACTGGCGCCGGGATCGACCCCGCCCTGCTCCACGCACTCTATCAGCCGGTGCGGCCGACACCGATGGACGGACGCCACCACTTCTCGAGCTCCGGCCTCGGGCTCGCGATCTGCCGCAAGCTCGTGAAGGCGATGGGCTCGGAGCTTCAAGTGGAAACGCGGCCAAACTGGGGCACGCGATTCTTCTTCGAGGTGGACTGCCCGCCCGACAGTGTAGCTCGCTGAACTTGGCGTAGGCCGCTCACTCGCGCTCCCGGCTCCTCGAAGGCGACCGGAGTCAGGAGCGCGTGCGTGCGCATCCACCACATGGCAATGCGCTTCCGTCGCAACCGCTCCACACTCGACGCCGCTGCGCCATAGGCGACGCACCGGAACGGGGCAAGACGACCCGAAAACGCGTTTCCTGACGCTCGCGCCGTGCCTCCGGGCGCGCGCGCACGGGGTTTGCGAGAGTACGGAAGCGTGGAAACAACCATCCAACCGCGCCGACCGCGCTCTGCGATCTCCCGGGCTCGACTCGTTGCCCTGCACCCGATCGACCGAGAGCACCGGGGTCGACGGCTCCTCAACCTGATTTGCGGAGTGGTGGGGCTCGTCCTCGCGCTGCCGCTGATGCTCTTGATCGCCGTCCTGGTCAAGCTGACCTCGCGCGGTCCGGTGCTCTTCACGCAGACCCGGGTGGGTCTCGACCGGCGCGCCCTGTCGAGAGCCGGCGGCAACTCGCGACGCCGCATGGATGTCGGCGGCGTACCGTTCACGATCTACAAGTTCCGATCGATGTACGTGAGTACCAACGGCTCCGGCAAGCAGGTCTGGGCGCGGCCGGACGACGAGCGCGTCACGCTAATCGGGCGGGTGTTGCGGAAACTCAGGCTCGACGAGCTACCGCAGCTGTTCAACGTGCTACGGGGCGACATGAATATCGTGGGGCCGCGTCCCGAACAGCCGACGATCTTCGTTTCCCTGCGCGAGCAAATCGAGGGCTATCAGCGCCGCCAACGCGTCCGCCCGGGCATCACCGGCTGGGCGCAGATCAATCAGGGGTATGATACGTCGGTGGACGACGTGCGCCGCAAGGTGCGCTACGATCTTGAGTACATTCGCCGCCAATCGGCACTCGAAGATGTAAAGATCATGCTCCGCACCGTCCCCGTCATGGTGTTCCGTCGCGGCAGTCACTAGGACCTGCTCAGACGAAGACCGGGCCGCGCGCACCGGCCCGACGCCGTTCCCCACCGTTCCGTGAACCAGAATCACTTACGCCCCCCGTGCTGCGCCGTTGGTGTTGCGTCCACGCCGCATTACGGCATGGACGCGCGCCCCGGGGGCGGTGGCCCGGGCCCTGCGTGACCAAGTCGGCATGTGTCGTCTTCCCGAGAGCAAGCCGGCCTGTCACGTGGGCAGCGACCTGGATGACACGTGATGTCTCGGGGGGTGCGCTCGAGGGCAAACCCTTGGCGCGCCTCCACGAGCGCCCTGCAAACATGAGCGCAGGCGGAACGCTGCACACGGCGTTCACGAGCGCGGTGACGCTGTCGCCAGCAGACCGCGCCCGCTGGCATCTGCTCGCGTCTCAACGTCCGACGAGCGGGCCGCTCGTCGATGCCGCTTGGATGCTGTCGTGGACCACGGCGTTCGATCCCTCGCACCCGATGCTGGCAGGCGTGTGGGAAGGCGAGGATCTCGTCGGGTTGGCGGCCATGCAGTCGCTCACCGAGGTCTGGTGGGGCCGCCGGCTCGCCGTGCTTCAGTCCCTCACCAACGACGAGTCGTTTCGCTTCGACTTCCTCTCTTGGGAGGGACGCCTCGATATCGAACGTGAGCTCTGGCGCGCGCTGTGCGACGCGAACCGGTGGGACGTCGTCCGCATCGACCACGTTCCTGAAGGCTCGCCCACGCTCGCCGCGGGCCCGGCAGTGGCCCGGGACCTGGGGTGGCGGCCGCTCCTGGTGCCGACGTACTCCACCCCGTGGCGGCGTTTCTCCCGCGGCGTGCCATGGGACGAGGGCTTGAAGCGGAAGTTCAAGTCCAACCTGCGGAACCGCGAGCGACGATTGACGGCGCTCGGCGAGGTGTCCTTCCAAGTCGTGACGGCCGACGGCCCGCTGCAGCAAGCGATGGACGTGTTCTATGCGCTCGAGGGCAGCGGGTGGAAGGGCGAAAGCGGCACGGCGGTGGTGCAGCGGCGACCAGTGAAGCGCTTCTACGACGGTCTCGTGGACAAGGCGAGCGGCGACGTGTGGGTTCCCATCCTGAGCGTCAACGGCAAGCCCGTCGCCGCCCAGGTCCTGCGCGTATGGGGACGCACCATGTTCATGCTGAAAACGGCGTATGACCAGGAGTACTCCGAATACGCCCCGGGGCAGCTGATCACTGCCCGCGTGATCCGCTACGGCCTCGACCATGATATGGAGGCGCTCGACTTCCTTGCGGCGAACGCGAGCTGGAAAGCCGACTGGGCGCCGCAGCTTCGTCCGCACTACCAGTTGTTGCTGTTCGCTCCCTCGCTGCGCGGTCGTTGGGCGTACTGGTTCCGTTACGGCCTCCGAGAACAGGCCAGGAAGCTCCCCGGCATGGTTCGCCTCGCCCGCTGGCTTCGGCGAAAGCGATCGTGAGTCTTTCCAGCCGGGTGGTCCCGGTCTACCCGACGTTCGCCGGCTTGGCGCCACGGTGGCGCCCGACGGCGCCTTGGCGGGCGTGGTTCCCGTTCAATGCCAGTGACGGGGAATGGACGTTCAGTGGGCGAGTGGCGCTGTACCACGGCTTGCCAACCCTGCGCTTGCCGGCCGGCAGCACGATCCTGGTTCCCAATTACCACCAGGGTGTCGAGATCGACACGCTGCTCGCAGCCGGCCACCGGGTCCGCTACTACCGCGTCGACGCGCGCCTCCAGATCGACTTGCGGGACGCCGCGCGACAACTCGACGACACCGTTTCTGCGCTGTATGTGATTCACTACTTCGGCTTCGCGCAGCCGCTCACTGCGGTGCGCGAGTTTTGTCATGCCTATCGGCTCAAGCTGATCGAAGACTGCGCGCTGTCGTTGTTCAGTCGATACGACGGCCGATGGCTGGGATCGGATGGGGATCTCGCGCTCTTCTCCGTCTATAAGACACTCCCGCTCCCCCACGGCGGCTTCGTGGTGACCAAGCACGCGCGGCCCGGGGCGGCGCTCCGCTCCGTCCCGCTCGCGTCCACTGCGGTTCAGACCGTGGACCTCATACGACGGACGCTGCGGGCGAGCGGACTGGCCGCCGTCGATCGGATGACGGTGCGAGCCTCCCGAGCGCTGACGCGACTCATCCGCTGGAACCGAGAGCGGACCATCGCGTCGTGGGGCACGGAGTGGGATTCACGACTCTTGGGACACGGCGTGTCCCGTTGGGTCTTCCTGTTGATGGGTTTGGTCGATCCGGAACGCGTCGTGGCGCGACGCCGCGCGAACTTCGCCCGGCTGGCCGCCCACCTGGTGGATCACCTGCCGTGTCCGTTTCCAGAACTCGCGCCGGGCACCTGCCCGCTGTTCTTCCCCGTCATGGTCCCCGATAAGGTGCGATTCCAGGAAGACCTCGCGGGCTTGGGCGTCGACAGCGTCAATCTCTGGAGCGCGTCCCATCCTACTTGCCCGCCCGATCTCGCCGCCGAGGCGTCGCACTGGCGCCGGCACTGCTTGGAACTCCCGATTCATCAGGAGCTGGAGGAGGACGCCGTCGATCGCGTGGCGACGGCCGTGCGGACAGTCCTGCAGCGGCAGCCCTCGCAGCACGCCGAGGCGCACTCGGCTCGCTGACCGGGCGAGCGCGGCCTGCGCCTCGCCACCGTCACTCGCTCTGACGACCTCGCTCGCCTACCACCGGGACGCGCCGCCCGCGGTGGGAGCCGGCGTCCTGCCGCCCGTACACCGCCCGCCACAGCGCCGAGTATCCCTCGCCACCTACGGCTTTGGCGACCTTCTTGAGATTCCAGAACCCGAGCTGGGCCAACCGGGCGCCGAGCCTGCCGGACGCGAGCGCCGCGGCGACCCCCGCTCCCGTCCCCTGCCGGAGCGTGTAGCGACCGATGACGACACAGTCGTCGACGACCCGGCAGCGAACCACCGGCTCCGACGTGAAGAGCGCGGCCATCCCGGCAGCAGCCGCCGCTGCCGCGACCCGCCGCGAGAACGCCCCGCCGGGCACCGAGGCAACACGCACCGGCTCACCCAGAACATCCGACAGGATACCCGCGCTCCGGCTCCATTCCGCGACGAGCCGCTCCCAGCTACATGCCGACATCCGGAGTGGATGCGAGCACGAATGCGTGCCGATCACGTGCCCCCGCGCCGCGAGCTCCCGCACTTGGGCCCGTGTGACGAACGCCGGCGAGTCGAGGTGGTCGGTGGTGATGAAGAAGTGCCCGCGCCACCCGGCGCGCTCCAGCAGGTCCGCGACGCAGGCGTACGCGCTCGCGCCGCCATCGTCAAACGTCAGGAGGACCGGGGGCGGCCCGAGGGTGCGCTGGAGCACATCGCGCACCGTGCCGCGCCGCGCGGCGACGGCAGACACGGCCGCGAGGTGCCGCTCGAAGTCGAGGAGATCGAGCTTGTAGGTCGCGGCCCCGCGACCGGGGAAGCCACTGGCATCCCAGTCGCGTTCCCCGACGACGTCATGATATAGCAGCGTAAGCGCTCTCACGGCGGCGCCTCCACGCGCGGTATTTCCAGCGGAGATACTTCGTCAGCCACGGCTGGCCCCAGACGGCGGAACGACGGGACGAGGCATCGAGCGCCACGGCGCGTCCCCCGGCGACGTCGACCAGCACTTGCCGGATCGCATCCAGGTTCTCGAGCACCACACGACTCTGGATCACGTAGGGTGACTCCGCCACTTCGTCGTACGCGTACCCGAAGTATCCGTACACCGGCCCGGTGTCGACTCCTTCGTCCACCCGGAGCAGCGTCGCCCCTACCTTGTGCAGGTCGTCGTTCGCGAGCGCCCAAAAGCAACCGTGGGCATTACGGTACTCCGGACAGATGCCCGGGTGCAGCACGAACGTCCCTCGGTTCGGGAGCGCGAAGATCTCCCGCTTGAGAATACTCTTGCAGCGCGCCACCATGATGTCGGGCCCAGAGCGGCGAATGAACGCCGCCACCTCGGGGGTGTTGGGGCTCGGGGTCGCGAGCACCGGGGTGCCGGGCTGGAGCGGCGAGTAGGCAGCGCACAGATGCTCGAGTGCGCCGGCCCGCCAGGCATGGTCCCCGCGGGCCAGCATCAGGCGCTCGTAGGCGCGGTAGGCGAGCACGTCCAGGAATCGCACGAGTCCCACGCGGCGGAGCTCCCGCTGGATACGTCGCTGGAGACGTTGCCTCGGCTCGCGGATCTCAACCACGCCAACGAGCTCCGAAAACGACGCCAGCCATCGGGCGATGCCGATGCGGTCAAGCGCGTCATCGTGATGACAAACCAGGAGTGTCTTCACCAGCCGCCCCGCCGGACCACGAGCATCGCAATCGTCCCCACCATGATTTTCACGTTTGGTGAACGGCGTCAGGGCCGCCCGCGCGCCGATCGGTGTAGCGGCAGCTACTTGCTGAGGGAGCGGGAGGCACGACGCGCGAATTCCATGCCAAACCCTCCCATGGCCAAACCATCTCATGAACGACTACGGCCAGCCAGGGCGCCCCTCCCTCACACCGACACGCCGCCCTGGAATCAGGCGCAGGTGAGGTACGTCACCTAGCCTCTGGTCACGTAAGATGCTGCCAAATTGCGTGTTGCGTCGCTCTCCCTGCCACCAATATATTGGGCCTGTTGCTGGGACGCGGCATTGCGTCCACGCCACGGACACCAGCGCGTTGGAGGCAAGCGCGCGTTGCTGCGACTGAGGTCTGCACAAGACGTCTTAAGAGTAGTCGCTGCTCAGAGCAAACCCGTCTAAAGACGGCGACGCAGAGCTACGGGGCTACGGCGAGTGGATCGCCTTGCCAGCCGGGCCGCCAGCGGATCGACCTTCGGGTCGAGGCTGGTGGCCTTCGTTTTTTTGGGCAAGCTGGGTGACAGGAGGTTCCGGGTTATGACGTTCACGTTCAAGCTCGCGAAGCGTCTGGCGCTGTCCAAAGCGGTCCGCACGACCGCGCTGCGCGCGTTGTCCGCGCTGCGGCAGGCATCGACCGATCTGGCCTTCCTTGTTCCCGCTTCCTCCCCCATTCGTCACGCCGTTGCAGAGCAAACCACGAGCTCCGTGGGGCGCTCTGTCGTATCAGGAACACCACTGCTGAGGAGACGCGTCTTATGACGTTCAAACACAAGCTGTCCGTTCGATTGGCCTTGCTGAAAGATGCGCTCGTCGTCGGGGCGCTCGCGGCCCTTGCCTGCGAGATGCCCGTGGTTCCCCCCGATCCCGATCCGGACCCGACGATCCATCTGCAGATCAGTCCCAAGTCTGTCACCCTGCCGACCAACGGTACCAGCCAGCTCACGGCGGTCGCTCTAAACTCGACCGGCGATACGGTGGATCTGAGCCTGAGTTGGACCGCGACCGGTGGCAGCATGACGGACACGAGCACCAGCGCCCGCCGCCATTACGGCCGCTATAAAGCCGGCTCGGACACGGGCAAGTTCAAGGTCGTCGTCCACGGCAACGGGAACGGCGGAACGGCCACCGATACGGCGACCATCACCGTGATCCAGCCCGCGGTGGCCTCGGTGGGTGTGACCCCGGCGACCGTGACCCTGTTCGCGGGGACGGCCGTGCAGCTCACTGCATCCACGATGGACTCCACAGGCACTCAGCTCTCCGGCCGCGCGATCGCTTGGTCGAGCAGCAATGGGACCGTGGCGAGCGTGAGCGCCAGCGGCATGGTCACCGCGCTGACCCAAGGCGCCGCGACGATCACCGCGACCAGCGAAGGCAAGAGCGGGAGCGCGGCGATCACCGTGATCCCCATCCCCGTAGCCTCCGTGGCAGTCTCGCCGGCGACGGCGAGCATCGCGGCAGGACAGACGGTCCAGCTCACCGCCACGCCGAAGGACTCGGCCGGCGGCGCGCTGACCGGGCGGAGCGTGTCGTGGACCAGCAGCAATACCAGCGTCGCGACCGTCAACGGCAGCGGGCTCGTGACGGCCGTCGTGGCCGGCTCCGCGACGATCACCGCCACCAGCGAAGGCAGGAGCGGCAGCGCGGCGATTACCGTGCAGGCCGTGGCCGTGGCCGTGGCCTCGGTGACGGTGTCGCCGGCGACGGCGAGCGTTCAGGCAAAGCGGACCCTGCAACTCACCGCGACGCCGAAGGACTCCGCCGGCACCGCGCTGACCGGGCGGAGCGTGACGTGGGCCAGCAGCAATACCAGCGTCGCCACCGTCAATGGCAGCGGGCTCGTGACGACCGTTGTGGCCGGAACCGCGACGATCACCGCTACCAGCGAAGGCAAGAGCGGGAGCGCGGCGATCACCGTGACCCCCATCCCCGTAGCCTCCGTGGCGGTCTCGCCGGCGACGGCGAGCATCGCGGCAGGACAGACGGTCCAGCTCACCGCCACGCCGAAGGACTCGGCCGGCGGCGCGCTGACCGGGCGGAGCGTGTCGTGGACCAGCAGCAATACCCTCGTCGCGATCGTGAACGGCAGCGGCCTTGTGACGGGTGTCGTGGCGGGAACCGCGACGATCACCGCCACCAGCGAGGGCAAGAGCGGGACGTCGTCCGTCACGGTTCAGGTGCCGCTGCCGCTCGGGTTGATCCCGGATCCGACCCTGTTGCCGGTGGGAACGGGCCAGGCTCCGAACGTGGCCGCCTACCTGGCGCTCAACGTCGCCGGGCGGCCCGCCGGCTTCTCGTACAACGACCCGGTGACCGGGGTGAAGGTGTGGAAGGTCACCAGCAGCACGACGCCCACGTCCAACAGCGGCGCCGGGCACGATTACGGGGAGGGTGGGAACGCGGTGAGCCGCGGCTGGGGCCCCAACCACAACACGCACACCATTCTCATGCGCGGCGACGGCATGTCGTACTATCTCGTCGATTTCACGCGGGGCGTGGGCTTTAGCAATTACCGGCAGCTGACCGCACCGCCGCGACGCGACATCTGCGCGACGTTCTCGAGCGTCGCCGGCACCGAGCGGATTCTCTACGTCCATACGGGCAGCCAGCTCATCCGCTACAACACGCAGACGATGCAGACGGAGAACACGGGCAACTTCCCACTCTCCAACAACATCTACACCTGGCTGCATCAAGACCGTAACGACGTGTGGTTCACGGGCCTGCTCGATGACAACCAGACGGTATGGGCGTGGAACAGTCAGACGAATCAGTACCTCACGCACAACGAATCATGGACCAATGAGCCCCGTATGGAGCGCAATGGCCGCTATATCGTGCTCACGGGTGGCAGCAGCCCGAGCACCGTGAAGGTCTGGGACCTGGCGAACAACAGCTTCGGTCCGCAACAGAGCATGAATTACTTCTCCCATCTCGCGAGCCTGCGCGGTCGCTGGGTGGCGGTCGACAATAACGCCAACGCCCCACCGCCTCTGGACCGGTATCAGATCGTGGGGGGCAGCCTCACCCGCTCGAGTGCCGTCTTCAACAACAGCGGGGGCTACGAGACGAACAATTCTGGCAACTGGGTCCAGAATGACGACGCCCTGCAGTGGGCGTACATCAGCGGCGTTGATGAATCGTCGTTCAGCAACCTGCTCGCGTTCCGGCAAGGGGTCGGACTCGTGCGGGCCGACGGGAGCGACGCCCGTCTCCTTGTGCACCATTACACCCACAGCCCCAACTATTGGGACTACGCCTGGGGGCAGCCCAGCCCCGACGGGAAGGTGGCCATCTTCAACTCGAACATGTACGGGTCTGGACGGTATGACCTGTTCGTGGCCGAGGTGCCCCTGCGCTGACCGTCGCCGTACCGCTTAAAGGACGGGGGTCCGGGCCACCACGCCCGCGCCCCCGTTCTCTTATGACCAAACGGGGTGTGATCCAACTCTCTCGCATGCCTGGCGGAGGGTGCTAGCTTAGGAGCCCAGCGTTGAACGCAGATTTGCCCTAGTCCTGCCCCGGGAGGTGAGCGTGCGATCCTGCCCCGGCATGAAAGCGCTTGATGTAGCCGTGATCCCTCTTGCTGTTGTCGTGGTTGCTGCGTGGACGTCGATCGGCTGCCTTGCCCCTGAGTCCGTCGGGACGAACGATCGCGGGCCGGGGAGCTCGCTCCCGGTGGCATCGGTGCGGGTCTCTCCGGAGTCGTCCAGCGTCGAGGTCGGCCAGACGCTGCAACTCACCGCCGCGCCGTTGGATTCGACCGGCCATGCGTTAAGCGGGCGAACGGTTATCTGGGCGAGCAGCGACGGGCGCGTCGCGACGGTCTCGAGCAGCGGCCGGGTGGCGGCCGTGTCCGAAGGCTCGGCGAGGATCACGGCGGCGACCGAAGGCAAGAGCGGCGCCGCGACGATCACCGTGAGGCACGTGCGCGTCGCGGCCGTGGAGGTGTCGCCTCGGCTGATCACCATCCCAATTGAACAGACGGTCCTGCTCACGGCCACGGCGAAGGATCAGGCGCGCAACACGCTGACGGGGCGGGCCGTGATGTGGGCGAGCAGCGACGAGCGCGTTGCGACCGTCTCGAGCGTCGGTCTGGTCGACGGCGTCGCCGAGGGCACCGCCGTGATTACGGCGACGAGTGACAGCCAGAGCGGAACCGCTTCCGTCACGGTCCTCCTGCCGCCGCCCCCCGGGTCCCCGGATCCGACCCTGCTGCCCAGGGCAGCGCTACAGCCCCCGAACGATGCCGCCTACGCCGCGCTCACCGTGCCCAATCAACCGGCCGGCTTCTCCTACAACGACCCGGTGACCAAGGTGAAGATCTGGAAGGTCACGAGCGGCACCGTCCCCACCTCGAATAGCGGCGCCGGACATGACTACGGCGAGGGGGGCAACCAGGTGAGCCGTGGCTGGGGCCGGAACGCCAACACGCACACCATCCTGATCCGGAGCGAGGGGCCCTTTTACATCGTGGACTTCACGCGGGGCGTGGGCTTCACCAACTACCGTAGGTTGCCAGTGCAACCACGGCGCGATATGAACGCCTCGTTCTCTTCGGTGCCGGGACGCGAGCGCATCCTCTACATCCACACGGACACGCAACTCATCCGTTTCAACACGGCAACCATGATGGCGGAGAACACCGGCAACTTTCCACTCAACAACAGCACCTTCTCCTGGCTGCATCAGGACATGAACGACGTGTGGTTCACCGGACTCCTCACCGACAACAAGACGGTCTGGGTGTGGAACAGCCGGACGAATGAGTACCGCACCCACTTCGAATCATGGACCAACGAGCCGCGCCTGGAACGCAATGGTCGCTACGTGGTGCTCACGAGCGGCGGCAGTCCGAGCACCGTCATGGTGTGGGATTTGGTGAACAACACGTTCGGCCCGCAGCAGAGCATGACTTACTTCTCGCACTTGGCGAGCTTGCGCGGCCGCTGGGTCGCCGTCAATAACCAGGCCACTGCCCCACCGCCCCTTGATCGCTATCAGGTCGTCAACGACAGGCTGACCTACACGCCCGGCATTCTCAACAACGGCGACGGCTACGAGACGAACAACTCGGGCAACTGGATCCAGTCGTCCGACGATGACTCGCAATGGGCCTACATCAGCGGCGTGGACGAGAAGTCGTTCAACCACTTGTACCTCATAAACCGGGGGATCGGCGTGGTGCGTGCGGATGGCAGCGATGCGCGGCTGCTATGCCACCACTACACGCGACGTCCCGCCTATTGGGACAATGCGTGGGGTCAGCCCAGCCCCGATGGGAAGGTGGTCATTTTCAACTCGAACATGGGCGGCTCGGGACGGCCCGATCTCTTCGTTGCCGAGGTGCCCCTCCGCTAAGTAGGCCTCAGTTCAGAGTATAGGGACCGGCCAGGACAGGGGTCCGGGCGCTGCCCCGGACCCCTGCCTGTCTTGGGGAGTACGTAGCTCGAATCTTGCAATAGCCAGCCCCTAAAGGTGGGCAACCGGGGGACCACCGCGTTGGCCGCCGCGGCTCGGTGTGCGGGAGCATCCTATCTGAGTGTGGATACGCGTCTTTCCTCCTTCAGGTTGCCCCGGCGTTCGCTGCGACTCGCCGTCGCGCTCGCCGGCGGCGCGTTGGCCATTCACTGCCTCGCCGTCGAAGAACCGGTTGCGAGGGTGGTGCCGCCGGGCGGCGTGGCGGACCCGAGCCTGCTACCACTCGCCAGCCGACAACCCCCCAACGTCGGCGCGTACAGCGCGCTCAACGTCCCCGCGCAACCCGCCGGGTTCTGGTACACCGACCCGGTGACGCACGTGAGGGTCTGGAAGGTCACGAGCGGCACCGTCCCCGTCCCGAACAGCGGGGCCGGTCACGACTACGCGGACGGCGGGAACCAGGTCAGCCGAGGGTGGGGCGTGAACAACAACACGCACACGATATTGATTCGGGGCGAGGCAGGCATGCCGTACTATTTGGTCGATTTCACCCGAGGCGTGGGCTTCACGAACTATCGCCCCCTCTCCGTGCAGCCCCCACACGATCTCTGCGCGTCGTTCTCCGGGCTCGCAGGCCAGGCGCGCATCCTGTACGTCTATACGGGCGCCCAGCTCGTGCGGTATAACACCGCCACGATGCGCGTAGAGAACACGGGTCATTTTCCGCTCACGGTGGCGCACTTCGCATGGCTCCATCAGGACATGAACGACGCTTGGTTTATTGGCCTGCTCGGCGACAATCAGACGGTGTGGGCGTGGAACAGCCAGACGAATCAGTTCCTCACGCACGACGAAGCGTGGACCAACGAGCCTCGCCTGGAGCGCGACGGCCGTTACGTGGTTCTGACGAGCGGCGGCGGTCCGAGTACGGTTCGCGTGTGGGACCTGGTCAAGGATACACTCGGTCCGGTACAACTCGTGCCGTACTTTTCGCACCTCGCAAGCCTCCGGAGCTCGTGGGTGGCCGCGAATCCTACCCAGGGAAGCGCTCCCTTCTCCCACGACCGCTATGTCGTCACCGGGGATAGCGTCGTGTGGGCACAGATTCTGAACCAGAGTGCCGGTTCGGAGGTCAACTATTCCGGGAACTGGATCCAGTCGAACGCCGACTTGGGGGGTGACCTCCGCCGGCAGTGGCTCTACGTCAGCGGAGTCGACGAAGCGCAGCCGTGGGTCGGCGCTCTCTTGTGGCAGCGGGCCGTCGGCGTCGCACGCAGTGACGGGAGCGAGCAGCGTCTGCTCCTCCATCACTACACGCACGCCCCTCAGTATTGGGACAACCCCTGGCCACAGCCGAGCCCGGATGGCAAAGTGGTTGTCTTCAACTCGAATATGAACGGGTCAGGACGGTACGACCTCTTCGTCGCCGAAGTGCCGCTCCGGTGATCGGCGACCGTCGAGAGACACGATGAACGCTCGTGGTTGGGTGCGTCATCAAGCGATGAAGGCCGCTCCGTATGTGGGAATCACCATCGCGACGCTGCTCCTCGTCGATGTGGCATGCAATCTCTTCGGCCTGTTCCCACCCACCCCCGAATACGGGGACCTCGACGTCGGCTGGTTGGCGGCCCCACAGACTGGCGCCATGCATCAGGATCGATGCATGCAGTTGTCGGGGCAAGCGGTTCACTATCTCAGAAATGAAGACGGCATTCGCACCAGCGTGAGCGTTCAGCAGCTCGTGACAGACCGCGGGAGCTTCAAGGTCGCCGTGACGGGCGATTCCCAAACCGACCTCTGCGCGCCGAACGCCCAGGTGCATTCGGGGATACTCGAACGCGAGCTGCAAGCGAATGGCGTGAGGGCCGTCGTCCTCCCGTATGGAGTGGGGAGATATTCGCCGTTGCAGAGCTACCTCGCGTTCAAGGTGTTCCTGAAGAAGTACGCACCCGATGCCCTGGTGCTGAACTTCTATACCGGCAACGACTTCAACGATTTGCTGCGGGTCGACGACCGCCCCCACTTCGTCGCATCCGACGGGCGATACCAGATCGCCGGGCCGGTGTGGTACCGATTCGAAGACCCCCGAGTGCGCTGGCACAGCCGTGTCCTGTTCGTCCTCAGGTCATTGGCGGAGAGGACCGGCATCAGAAATCTGGTCTTGCGATTCGGTTTCCTGTACAACGTAGCGGCCGAGCAGGGAGTAGGTTTCTCCGCAGTAGTCGGGTACATGAACGATCTCCGGAAGGCCGTGGAGCCGAGTGTGGCTTACAAGGAGGCCTTCGCGGCCCAGTTCCTGAACCAGCAACTCTTCTTCCACTGGTTTCCTGGGAGTCGGGAAGAGAGCATCCGGCGAGTCCGCGCCTTGATGGCACTGGCACGCCAGGAGAATCCCAACACGCTCCTCATCATGAGCGCGCTGCCGTCCTACGAGCTGGTGCAACAGCGCCCCGTTGACGAGGCGCTGCTGCGAACCCTTGGAAGACTGTCAGTCACGTACGAAGGCGGCGTGAGAGAGGAGCAGGAGCTGTACGATACCCTCCACCACCTCGCCGACCAGTCCGGCTGGCTGTTTGTCGACAATCTGCCGGGCTTGCGGGCGTATCGGGGAGGGGACAGGCTGTACAACAACCTCGACTATCACTTGCTCCCGGCAGCGAGCGCTATCATCGGGAAGAACCAAGCCGCGGTCCTCCTGCAGCATCGGCGTTCGCATGGAGCACGGTCCGGGAGCCCGGCGCCCGCCCCGTCGAGCGAGGGACGATGACACGGAGCGATGCGTGATTCGGCTCGCGTTCTGCATCGACAGCTTCCAGATCGGCGGCACGGAGCTCAACGCCGTTCGGTGGGCGGAGCATCTCAGCCCCGAGCGGTTTGAGGTGACGCTGGTCCACTTCCAGGGCGACGGTCCGTTGCGGCCTCGGTATGAGAGGGCTGGGATCAGGCTCGTCCACGTGCCGCTGAAGAACTCGTACGGTCCAGGTGCGGTGCGCCAGGGGATTCGGCTGGCGCGGTTTCTGGCGCGCGAGCGCATCCAGGTGTTCCATGCCCACGAGATCTACAGCAACATCTTCGGGGTGCTTTGGGCTCGCGTCGCCAGAGTCCCTGTGGTGATCGCGAGCCGTCGCTGGTCGCATCGGCGCGAGCGTCCGTTTCAGCAGGTGGTGAACCGTTGGGCGTATCGCCTCGCGCACCGCGTGCTCGCGAACAGTCCGAGCGTCGCGGCGTTGCTGGCGCGGGACGAGGGCGTCCCGCTCGCGAAGATCGTGTGCATGCCCAACTGTTTGGCCGAAGATGCCTTCCGCCCGCTCCAGGCGATGGAGCGGACGGCCTGGCGCACTCGACTGCACCTACCCCCCGACGCACTCGTCATCGGCATCGTCGCTCGACTCGATCGGGTCAAGGACCACGCGACCTTGCTGCGGGCGTTCGCGCGGGTGTGCGCCGACATCCCCACAGCGTACCTGGTGTGCGTGGGGGATGGGCCAGAACGTACGGCGCTGACCGGCCTGGCACGGGCATTGCAACTCGACGGACACGTACAGTTCCCGGGCACACTTACGCCACCCTTCAATCTCCACCACTTATTCGACGTCTCGGTCCTCTGCTCGGTTGCCGAGGGGTTCCCCAACTCGGTCCTGGAGGCGATGGCCGCTGGGCGGCCGGTCGTCGCGACCCGAGTCGGCGGAGTCCCCGATGCGGTGCATCACGGTGAGACGGGCGTCCTCGTTCCGACGGGCGATCCCGAGGCCCTCGCGGCGGCCCTGCTGGCCCTCGTCACGGCGCCCGAGCGGGCCCGCCTGCTCGGTGTCACGGCCCAGGCATACGCCCGCGCGGAATATCACGAGAGTCACATCATCGAGCGCCTGAGCGCCTGGTACGAGTCGCTCGCGCCGAGCACCCCGGCGGCGGCGTAACGCGATGTGCGGCATTGCAGGCTTCGCGGGGTGGCAGCTCCACCCCGATGAGGCGGCCCGCACCGTGCGCGCGATGTGCGACGCGGTCGTCCACCGCGGCCCCGACGACAGCGGCTATTTCGTCGCCCCCGAGGTCGCGCTGGGGATGCGGCGACTCGCGATCATCGACGTCGCCAGCGGGCAGCAGCCGATCGGGAACGAAGACGGCTCAATCCAAGTCGTCTTCAACGGCGAGATCTACAACCACCACGAGCTGCGGCGCGACCTGCTCGCTCGCGGGCACCGCTTCCGGACGCGGAGCGACACCGAGACCATCGTCCACGCGTACGAAGAGATGGGTGAGGACTGCGTCGTGCGGCTGCGTGGGATGTTCGCGATCGCCCTGTGGGACGCCCGCACCAAGCGGCTGCTGCTGGCCCGCGATCGGGTCGGCATCAAGCCCCTGAGCTACTGGCCGACGCCGGACGGAATCGCGTTCTGCTCGGAGCTGCGCTCACTCCTCGCGCTGTCGCGCTTCCCCCGCCGGCTCGACGAGCGCGGGATTGCCGCGTTCTTGAGCCTGGGCTATGTCCCCGATCCGCTCGCTGCCTTCGCCGGGGTCGCGAAGCTTTCTCCCGGACACCTCCTCACCTGGTCGGCGGACCGGGGCGCCGCTGTGCGCCCCTACTGGACGCCGGTCAGGGCGGAGATGGCCGCGGCCGACGACGCCCTGGCCGCGGAGCGCCTCCAGGATCTCCTCGCGGACGCCGTAGGCAGCCATCTGGAGGCTGAGGTGCCGCTCGGCGCCTTCCTGTCCGGGGGGCTCGATTCCTCGACGGTGGTGGCGCTGATGGCCCGGACCGCCTCGCTCAGACCGCGCAGCTTTTCGATCGGCTTCTCCGAGACGGCGTTCAACGAGGCGCCTCACGCGCGCCGTGTGGCACAGGCGATCGGCTCGCACCACACCGATCTCGTCGTGACACCCGATGCAGACCGGTGGCTCGACGGCATCGTGGGCATCTTCGACGAGCCGTTTGCGGATTCGTCGGCGCTCCCTACGTATCTGGTCTCGTGGCTCGCCCGCCAGCACGTGACCGTGAGCCTGTCCGGCGACGGCGGCGATGAGCTGTTCGGCGGCTATACGCGCTATGTCGACATCCTGCGCCGTCCCACTGTCCCCGCGTGGGGTCGGTCGCTGCTCCGTGCGGTGGGTCATGCCCTCCCGCACATCGCGCCTGGTCGAGGCCTCCTGCTCGACCGCGCGCGACCGCGCCAGGCGGCGTATGCCGGCACGGTCGCGCTCCCACTGCCGCCCGCCGATGGCGGCCTGGCCGCCCCCCGGCTCGTGCCACGGGAGGGGCAGTTTGGGGACATCCTCGCCGACGCCTTCGCGGCGGCCGGCGCTCGAGACTTCGTCTCCCAAATGATGCTCGTCGACGTCGCCACCTACCTTCCCGGGGACATCCTGACCAAGGTGGACCGGGCGAGCATGGCGGTGTCCCTCGAGGCACGCGTCCCGCTGCTCGACCATCCGCTCGTGGAGTTCGCGCTCGCGCTACCCGCAAGGCTCAAGATCCGCGACGGGGTGGGCAAGCAGATCTTTCGGCGCGCGATCCGCGGGCTGGTCCCATCCGAAGTTCTGGACCACCCGAAGCTCGGCTTTGCCGTCCCGCTCGGCCCTTGGTTCCGCGGGCCGCTCCGCCACCGGATCGACCAGCTCGCGACCGCGGACGGCGGGCTCTACGACTACTTGGACCGGACCGCCGTGCGTCGCCTGGCTCGCGAGCATCTGATGAGGCGCCGCGATCACAGCGCCGCGCTGTGGCGCGCACTCGTGCTGCACCTCTGGCTGGCCCACCTGGACGCTGGCCGGCTCGCACGGCCAGTCCCGAAGGCACTGCTCGAGTTATCGGGCAACGGGCGCGACTCGTGAGCGGAATCGGCGTCGCCGGCAGCGAGACGAGGCGGCCCGCCCGCGAGCTCACGTGGACGCCTACATTCGTCGCGTTCCTGGCCTACGTGTGCATCATGCTGACCGCCAGGCTGCACGTCGCAACCGCGGTCATGGCCCTCGGGCTCATGATGCTGTTCCTGCAACGCGAGCCGCTGCGCGTCCCCAGGTTCCTCTGGCTGTTCGCCGCGTGGATCGCGTGGGCCAGCATCGGGTTCCTCACGACGCGTTATCCGGATCGGGTGTGGGACAGCATCACCGAGCACGGCAAGCTCGTCCTGGTTACGCTCGTGGCCGTCAACGCGCTGCGCACGGCGACCCAAGTCCGGTATTTCCTGTTGTTCGTCCTCGTCAGCTACCTGCTGTTCCCCGCGCGCTCCTCCCTCGTGGGGTACGTCACCGGCAACACGCTGTTCGGGCGCGCCATTGGGCCGATCCCGTACGAGAACCCTAACGATCTCGCGGCCCTCACGATCTTGATGCTCGGGCCGGCTTTCGCCGTCTGGGCAGGCGCGGCGCGTGGCAGCCTGCTTCGCTGGGTCGGGTTGGCAGGCGCCGCCCCTCTCATCGTCATCATCGTGCTCACGCAGTCCCGTGGCGCGTTGGTCGCTCTGGTCGCCATAGCCCTGCCGTCCGCCGTCGCCCTCACACGACGCCGCCCTTGGACGGTGATCGCGTTCGCCGCCCTCCTCGGGCTGGCGCTGTACCTCGCCCCCGCCACGTTTTGGACGCGCATGCAAGGGCTGGGCAAGGCCACGAGCGTTGCGACGATCGGTGAGATGGACCCCGAGGGATCCGCGCGTGCGCGGCTCGCGGTGCTGCAGACCGCAACACGCATGGTGCAGGATCATCCCATGCTCGGTGTGGGCCTGGGCGCGTATGGTCTGGCAAACGCGCACTACACGCCGGCCCTGGGCAATCTGGACACGCACAATACCTACCTGAACATCTTGGCGGAGACCGGCTTCCCGGGACTAGTGCTGTTCCTGGCATTAGTGACGAGCGTGTTGCGTTACGCTCATGCGGCCCGCCGGCGCGCTATCCGCGCGTTCCCCGCTCAAAGTGAGATGCTTCGTTGGCTGCTATTCGGGTTGGTCGGGTATCTCATCGCGGGGCTGTTTGGGTCGTATGCGAGACTTTCATTCCCGTACCTCTTCCTCGCGCTCCTGTGGTGCGCTTCGCGCATCGTATGGGCGCAGTGCCTCCCGGCGAGCGCGACCCAACCGCCCCCGGGCCCGATCCCGAGCGGCAGCCGTCGCCGCTGGGGCGACTGGTCGCCCATAGGCTGAGCGCAACAACGGTGTCGCGGGTACGCCACAGTGAGGGTGGACCCGAAGCTGCAGACATGTCCCGCCGATCGCGGCCCGGTCCCTGCGGCAGGGACGTGTCCAGCGAGCGTGGAGGGTCAGCCACTCATGGGACTGAAGACGATCAAGGTCGGCGTCCTGAACGGGTCCAAGGGGATGGGCATTCTCTCGGCCGTAGGGCGCAGCCCCTGGAGAACAAACCGCCTGCTCATCCTCGGATACCACGGCGTGTCCCAGGAAGACGAGCATCTCTGGAACCCAGCGCTGTACCTGTCTCAGGACGCGCTGAGGCATCGAATGGAGGTGTTGGTCCGAAACGAGTGCTCCGTCCTGCCTCTTCCCGAAGCCGTCGCCAGATTGCGCAGGAGCGATCTGCCGCCCAGATCAGTCGCCATCACGTTCGACGACGGCTACTATGACTTCTTCGCGCGGGCCTATCCGGTCATGCGCGAGTTCAGATTTCCCGTCACGGTCTATCAGACTTCCTATTACTCTCAGTTCAATCACCCAGTGTTCGACATTGCCTGCGCCTATGTGCTCTGGAAGGGCGCGGGTAAGCGTGTCGAAGGATTGACATTTACCGGCACTCCGGGGCCGCTCGACCTGAGCACCGGGAAGAGCCGCTCTGCCACGTGCGCGCGGATACGGCAGGCTGCGCAGAGCAACCGGTTGTCGGCGCAAGACAAAAACGAGCTCCTCGCCGGATTGGCCGCTGCGCTCGACGTGGATTGGGGGCTCATGCGGGCAAAACGGCTCCTGCATTTGATGAGGCCCGAAGAATTGCAGGAGCTGGTGAGGCAGGGCGTGGACCTGCAGCTCCACACCCATCGACATCGCATGCCCAACGATCGCAATCTTTTTCGGCGAGAGATACTCGACAACCGCCACTTCCTGGCGAATCTCGGGCAGCCGTCGGCCAATCACTTCTGCTACCCCAGCGGCGTCTACGCGGAGTGCTTCCTGCCGTGGCTCGCCGAGCTGCGTATTGAGTCGGCCACGACATGCGACCCTGGCCTCGCCAGCCCCAAGAACCGAATGCTGCTGCTTCCTCGGCTGATCGACTCTTCGGCACTCTCCGATGTGGAACTGGAAGGCTGGCTGCAGGGCATGAGTCACGTGTTCCCTCGTCGGTCCACACGCCGCGAGATGACACTCGATTGATCGCGAGCTGTTCAGGTGTCGACGCCGCCCTCCGCGTGACGATGGACCTGACTTCGCGATCCCCCGACAAAGCCGCTCGCCGCGCCGCACCAGGCCGACAGGGGCAGCCACGCGCCGCCCAACACAATCGGCAGCGCGACCAAGCCCACTCCCGCGAAGGCACCGGCGACCACGGCCCCGGCGCCTGATCGCGCGGACGCCAGGTACCCGAGTGGCGCGAGCAAGACCGCCATCCAGCCCGCCGTGAGCAACCCGGCCCAGGGCTCTCGCTCGCGTTCAAAGGGAGTGAACAGACGCCACCCGTCTCCCGGACTGATGGTTTGGTCTCGTACGACGTCGCCGCCTTTCGTCCCCACGGCGATCCGGTATGCGAACCGCCGCACAACGACCCGCACCTCGACAGACTCACCGGCCGTCGCCGGCATGACCGCCCGGAGCCACGTCGAGTGACCCCGCAGGCGAGCGTGGTCACTCGCTGAGGCCAGGTGCACGCGGAGGTCGCGATCCTGTAGCTCCAGCCACATCCAACCCCTCGCGCGTGGCATCCAAGCGACCAGGA
>DATHGL010000087.1:0-2615 GCA_035317625.1 Gemmatimonadales bacterium
GTCGAGGCCGTGGTACCCGGCGACCTGGTGATCGTCAAACCCGGAGAGAAGATCCCGGTGGACGGCATTGTCACCGAGGGCACCTCGGCCGTGGACGAGTCGATGCTCACGGGGGAGCCGATGCCGGTGCCGAAGCGGATCGGCGACGAGGTCGTGGGCGCGACCCTGAACACGACCGGCAGCGTGACGTTCCGCGCGACGCGCGTGGGGAAGGATTCGGCGTTGGGGCAGATCGTCCAGCTGGTGGAAGACGCGCAGTCGACCAAGGCGCCGATCCAGCGACTCGCCGATCGAGTGGCCGGCGTGTTCGTGCCGGTCGTGATCGCGCTCGCCATCGCGGCGTTCGTCGTCTGGTTCGATCTGGGACCCGAGCCCGCGCTCGTGTTCTCGACCGTGGCGTTCGTGACCGTGCTGATCATCGCCTGTCCCTGCGCGCTCGGGCTCGCGACCCCCACGGCGATCCTGGTGGGGACGGGCAAAGCCGCCGAGCATGGGATCCTCATCCGCAGCAGCGAGGCCCTCGAGCGGTTGTCCGCCGTGCGCACCGTGCTGCTCGACAAGACGGGGACCATCACGGAGGGCCGGCCGAGCGTGACGCATATCATCACGGCCAAGCGACCGGACGGCACGCCCCTGTCGGCATCCGAGGTGCTCAAGTGGGCGGCCGCCGTCGAGCAGCGCTCCGAGCACCCGCTGGCGCTGGCGGTGACCAAGGCGGCGAAGGACCGGCAGGTGGACATCCTTCCGGTCGAGAAGTTCGCGGCGATGGAAGGCCGGGGCGCGCGGGGGACCGTGGATCGGCGGATCATCGAGGTGATCTCGCTCCGCCACGCGCGCGAGCGTAGCCTCGAGCTCGGCACCCTCGGGTCGGACGCCGACCGGCTTGCGGCCCAGGGACGCACGCCGGTGATCGTGGTGGTGAACAACACGGTGTACGCCGTGATCGCGATCTCGGACCCGATCAAGCACACCGCCAAAGACGCCATCGCCTACCTGAAGCGCATGGGGCTCGCCGTGAAGATGGTGTCCGGCGACTCGAAGCGGGGGGCGGAGGCGGTGGCGAAGGAGGTCGGGATCGAAGACGTCCTCGCCGAGGTGCTGCCGTCGCAGAAGGCGGATATCGTCAGGAAGCTCCAGCGGCAGGGCAAGCACGTGGCGATGGTCGGGGATGGGATCAACGACGCCCCGGCGCTGGCGCAGGCGGATGTGGGGATCGCCATCGGCACGGGGACCGACGTCGCGATGGAAGCGTCCGACGTAAGCCTGATGCGCGGCGATCTGCGCGGCGTCGTGACCGCGATTCAGCTGTCTCGACGCACCGTGCGGACCATCCAGCTGAATCTGTTTTGGGCGTTCCTCTACAACGTGATCGGCATTCCGGTGGCCGCCGGTGTGCTGTATCCGTTCTTCCACGTGCTGCTCTCGCCGGTGCTCGCGAGCGCGGCCATGGCGTGGTCGAGTCTGAGCGTGGTTCTGAGCAGCCTGACGCTGCGGCGCTTCCGGCCGGCGTGGACCTGAGGACGGAACGGGAGGAGCGGTGCGATACTTCCATCGGACGACCCTGAGCCCCGACGACGTCCTGGCGCAGGCCCGGGCGTTCTTCGGCGCGCGGCTCGCGCCCGCGGACGAGGCGGCGCGACGGCGCAGCTACGCCGGCGCGCTCGGCAAGGTGACGATCACCGCCCGCGCCGAGGGGGGACACTACACGTTGGTGGAGGTTGGCACCGATCAGGTCGGCGAGTCGGAGCTCGACCGGCTGGCCAAGCGGTTCCTCGCCGAGGTGCACAAGCAGGTGGAGCCCGGGCACGATCTCCGGGGCGCGTACTAGCCGGCGACCTTGGCGCCGTAGCCCGCCTTCGCGACCGCCGCGATGAGCTGGTCGGTGGTGGCGGAGTCGTCGTTGAAGTCCACCTCTGCTTCGCCGCTCTCCAGGTCGACGACGGCGGAGTAGACGCCGCTCGCTCCCTTGAGCGCCGTCTCGACCTTCGCCCGGCAGTGCCCGCACGTCATCCCGGTTACGCGCAACTTCAATGTCGCCATCGGTCCTCCTCGCGCCGGAGCTTGATTTGCCCGCCCCGTCCCGCCAAGTTTCACGCCCACTACAATTTACGTCATGGTATCGCGCGCCGCTTCGACCCGCCACTCGCCGCCCATTCCGGCGGGCCTCGGCCGCGATCAGTTGCTCGAAATCTATCGCTACTTGCGGCTCACCCGAGTGCTGGAAGAGCGCCTCAGCGCCCTGTACCGCCAGAGCAAGGTCATCGGCGGCTTGTTCCGCTCGCTTGGGCAGGAGGGGGAGTCGGTCGCCTCGGCGTACGCCCTCACCCGCGGCCGGAACCAGGACATCCTCTCGCCGCTGATCCGGAACCTGGGCGCGATGCTCGTGATGGGCGCCGCGCCGATCGAGATCCTGCGCCAGTACATGGCCAAGGCCGAGAGCCCCACGCACGGGCGCGAGCTGAACGTCCACTTCAATGACCTCGAGAAGGGCTACCTCGGACAGATTTCGCACCTCGGCGACATGATTCCGGTGATGGCGGGGATCGCGCTGACGTTCAAGCTGCGCGGCGAGCCGCGCGTCGGGCTCGTCTACATCGGTGACGGCGGGACCTCGA
>DATHGL010000088.1:0-11009 GCA_035317625.1 Gemmatimonadales bacterium
CGGCGACAGACCGCGATTCAGCTCCTCGCGGAATCGCGTGACGATGAGGAGCGAGTAATCGATGCCGACGCCAAGCCCCACCATGGTGGTGATGTTCAGCACGAACACGGACATGGGGGTGTAGCGCGCCGCGATGGTGACGAGACCGAGGGCGATGGTGATCGCGAGCATGCCCACGATGGCCGGCAGCGCGGCGGCGACCAGAGCCCCGAACGCCACGATCAGCACGACCAGCGTGAGGGGCAGCGCACGCTGCTCGCCCCGCTCCGTATCCTCGGCGCTGATCGTGCGCACGTCGTGATCCAGCGCGGGGAACCCGGTGACCATCACATCGAAGCCGTCCGAGCCGGGAACCGGCGCCAGGGCGTCCCGAATGGTCGCTCGCAGGTCGGGAACGAAGCTCTCGCTCAGGTCGCGGGTGGACTCCGGCGTGAGGGCGGCGATGAGAAATGTCGTGTGCCGGTCCTGACTGACGAAGCTCGACTCCCCGATCGAGCGGGCCGAGATCACCTGGCCGACGTAGCTGCGCCGCTCGACGGCGGCCTTGAGCGTGTCGAGCACCGCCGCGAAGCGAGGGTTGGTCCAGCGAACCGGACCGCGCACGACGATCGCGACGTAGTCGGCGAACGGGGTCGGGAAGGCCTCTTTGAGGAGCTCGGTCGCGCGGTTCGACTCGGTGGACTCGCTCGCGCCGCCCCGGAGCGCGAGCACCTGCTGCACGTGGCAGGCGCGCGGCCCGAACAGCAGCGCTAGGGCCGCCCACGCCGTGATGACCCATCCGCGCCGGCGGATGATGGGCGCCGCTGGTAACGCGATCATTCACTGGCCAAGCATAAGCAGGCCACAATCATAGAGACGCCGGCGGGTCAAAGCTAGCGGCGCGACGCCGCCCGCTCGCATATTCCGCGCATGCTCGAGCGTCGCATGCTGATCCTCGTCTCCACGCTGTTCGTGTTCCTCGCGTCCGCCGTTTTGTGGAACGCGTTCGTGCATCCCGCCGCGGACGCGTCCGCCAGTGCAACGCCCGCGCCGGCGCCGGCCGAGTCCCTGGCTGCGGCGGTCGCCCCCGCCGCGCCCCCGCCACTCCCCGTCCAGCCGCCGCCGGCTGCCGTCGGCGGTCCCAGCTATATCGTCTTGCTGGCGCGCTCTGAGATTCGTCGTCGCATCCGCGCCAGCGCGGGCCTCACCTATCTGAACGACATCCTCGTGGCGAGCGGGGACTCGGCCCTGCACCGTTGGGACGGCCGCGTCAGGACGCCGGTGCGCGTGTCGCTCACCGCCGTCACGGTTGCCAACTTCCAGCCGGGCTTCCTCGACGCCGTCCGCAGCGCCTTCCAGCGGTGGCAGGACGCCGGCGTGCCGGTGCGCTTCAACTTCGACGCCGACTCCGCCTCCGCCGAGGTGCGGTTCCGGTGGCGCATCCAGTTCGAGGGTGAGCGCTCGGGACTGACGGAGCTGCAGTGGGACGACGAGGGACGCTTGACCGAGGGCGTCATCACCCTCGCCACCTTCGATCCCAAGGGGCAGCCGCTCGGACCGGACGACGTACGGGTGATGGCGTTGCACGAAGTCGGACACCTGCTCGGCCTCGACCACTCCCCCGATCCGGGCGACGTGATGTACGCCCAGCCCCAAGTGCGCGACCTCTCGCCTCGGGACATCGCCACGGTCCTGCTGCTCTACGACCTCGCTCCGGGCACGCTGCGCGTGGGCGGCTGAGCCCTCGCGGCCGCACGCTATATTGAGGAATAGGCGGCAGCCGGCGGGTCCCATGGCGCAGCGCAGCATCGTCTCGCTCCTCGCTCACGTAACGCCGGACGGCGGGGCGGCCACCCTCGCCCAGGCGCTCGACGCGCGGGTGCGCGAAGGGGAGCTGATCGAGAAGCTCCCCGACGGAGCGGTGCGCTGCTTCGCCTGCGGGCACCGCTGCCTGGTGAAGCCCGGGCGTCGTGGGATCTGCAAGGTGCGCTTCAACAAAGAGGGGACGCTGTACGTCCCCGCCGGCTACGTCGCCGCACTGCAATGCGACCCTACCGAGAAGAAGCCGTTTTTCCACGCGCTGCCCGGCTCCGATACGCTCACCTTCGGAATGCTGGGATGCGACTTTCACTGCGGATACTGCCAGAACTGGCTCACCAGCCAGGCGCTGCGCGACGACGCTGCGGGGGTGCTCCCGAGCGACGTCACCCCTGACGCCCTGGTCCGACTCGCGCGGCGGCAGGGAGCGAAGCTGGTCGGATCGTCGTACAACGAGCCGCTCATCACCGCCGAGTGGGCGGTCGAGGTGTTCAAGGTCGCCAAAGCCCACGGACTGAAGACCGCGTTCATTTCGAATGGCAACGCGACGCCGGAGGTGCTCGACTACATCCGTCCCTGGACCGACTGCTACAAGATCGACTTCAAGGCGATGGATGATCATCGCTACCGCGAGCTCGGCGGCGTGCTGCAGCACGTGCTCGACGCCATCCACATGGTGTACGAGCGCGGGTTCTGGCTGGAGCTCGTGACGCTCGTGGTCCCGGGGTTCAACGACGACGACCTCCAACTGAGACGGGCCGCCGAGTACATCGCGTCGGTGAGCACCGAGATCCCGTGGCACGTCACGGCGTTCCACAAGGACTACCGCATGACCGATCCCGACAACACCACCGCCGAGACGTTGGTGCGGGCCTGCGACATCGGCGCCGCGGCCGGTCTCAAGTTCATCTACGCCGGCAATCTGCCCGGCCAGGTGGACCGGTGGGAGCACACCTGGTGCCCGGACTGTGGCGAGCTGCTGATCGAGCGCTACGGCTACGTGATCAAACAGCAGCGGATCGGGGCGGATGGCGGCTGCGCTGCCTGCGGCCGACGGATTCCGGGCGTGTGGTGCTGACGGCGCTGCTGCTGGTCGCCCTGCAGGGCGCCGGCTCGCCTGGGGCGCCCCCCGGGCACCGCCCCGGGGTTCACCCACCCGAACGCGCGTCGTTCAGTGCGGACACCTTCGATCCGCTCGTCGAGGACGGCATCCGGCGCGGCGCCTACCCTGGTGCCGCGTTGGTCGTCGGCCGGCGCGACACGATCCTGTTCGCCAAGGGATACGGCCACCTCACCTGGTCCGGCGCCAGTCCCGCCGCCGATCCCGATAGCACGCTCTATGACCTCGCGTCGCTCACCAAGGTGATCGCGACCACGACCGCGCTGATGCTGCTCGTGGAGCGGGGGACCGTGCGTCTCGACGCGCCCGTGGCGACGTACCTCCCGGAGTTCAACGGAAGCGGCTCGGCGGCCATCTCCGTGCGCCAGCTGCTCGCGCACACCTCCGGGCTGCGCGCCGACCTTCCCGATCGGGAGCTCAAAGCGATCACCGACGGCGCGGCGCTGCGGCGGCGCGTGCTTGCCGAGACGCCGCGTGTGCCCCCGGGGACCCGCGTCGTCTACAGCGACCTGAACGCGATCCTGCTCGGCGAGATCGTGGGGCGGGTCACGGGACAATCGCTCGACCGATTCGTCGCGCGTGAGGTGCTCGGGCCTCTGGGCCTGACCCAGACGTTGTTTCACCCCCCGCCGCGGTTGCGGGCACGCGTGGCGCCGACCGGGGTGTGGCGGGGACATCCCGTCGCGGGCGTCGTCAACGACCCCAGCGCGGCGAAGCTAGGAGGTGTTTCCGGCAACGCCGGACTCTTCGGTACTGCGGCGGACCTCGCTCGGTTCGCCCAGTTCGTGCTGCGCGACGGAGCGCTGCCGGACGGCCGCCGGTTGGTGCGGGCGGAGACGGTTCGGCTGTTCACGAGCAAGGCGGCGGACTTCGGGCGCGGGACCGAGGCACGAGCGCTCGGGTGGCAGGCGGTGCCCACCGGGGAGAGCGTGTCGAGCGCGGGGACCCTGTTCGGCGCTCGGAGCTACGGCCACACCGGGTGGACGGGGACCTCGCTGTGGATCGATCCCGAGCGGGACGTGTTCGTGGTCCTGCTCACGAACCGCGCCTACGCGCCGCGCGCCCGCCGCCCGTTCACGCTCCTGAAACAGGTGCGCGGCGGCGTCGCCGACGCGGCCGCGCGGGCGTCCGATGCGCCCTGACCGGCCGACGCTCATTTACGACGGCGAGTGCGGCTTGTGCCGGCAGTGCGTCGACGTCGTGCGGCGCTGGGACCGGGAACAGCGGCTCGCGTTGGTCCCGTTCCAGGATCGGGCACGCGTGGCCGCGCTCGGCATTCCGCTCCCCGCCCTCGCCGCCGCGATGCACCTGGTGCGGCCCGACGGGCGGGTGTTCGTGGGAGCGGACGCGGCGCCGGAGATCCTGCGGCTTCTCCCGGGCAAGCGCTGGCTGGCGCGGGGGTTTCGGATCCCCGGCGTGCTCCCGGTGGCGCGCCGCGTGTACGCGCGGATCGCGCGGCGGCGACGCTGCCTGGTGCGGGGCCATGCGGCCGACTAGTGCCGTTCCTGCTCTGGTCGCACGCGCACGCCGCACCGGCCTGCGGTAGCAAATGAGCCGGAACGGCACTAGGTTCGGAAACGGGACGGAGGAGAGGAGTTGTCGATGACGGCGCCCGTAGCACTCAACGAAGCAGCGGCCCGCACGGCGCTTCGGCAGGTCAAGGATCCGGAGCTCGACATGAACATCGTCGATCTCGGCCTGGTGTACGACGTCGAGATCGCCGCCGGCGACGTGCGTGTGAAGATGACGCTCACGTCACCGGGCTGCCCCGCCGGCCCGATGATCACGAACGACGCCTACCGCGCGCTGCGCGGACTTGAGGGCGTGAAGGACGTGGACATTGAGATCGTGTGGGAGCCGTACTGGACGCCCGAGCGGATGGATCCCAAGATCCGGGCGCTGATGGGGCTCTAGCCGAGCCCGGCGAGCAACACGTCCCCCAGGGCCTCGATCTGCCAGCGCCGGAGCTCGCTGATCCCAGCGAGCCCGGCGCGATCGCTTGGCACGGGTTGGGCGCGGGCCACCGCTTCGAGGGTGGAGCGCCCGCACAGCACTCCCGGGTCGAGCCCCAGCTGGGCGGCGACCTGATTGCGGGCGGCCTTGAGGCGCTCGATGCGCGCCTCGAGCGCGGCATCCCTGGGCTGGCGGGCTGGCCGCTCCGGACGCGGCAGCTCGTGCTCCGGAAGCGCGAGGGCGCGGCGCACGCCGTCGAGCAGCGCGGCACCGTGCCGTTGGGCGAGCGTGGTGGGCAGCCCGGGGAGCGCGCCGAGTTCCGCCGGTGCCCGCGGCAAGGCCTTGGCCACTGCGAGGAGCGCGTCGTTGCCGATGATGCGAAACGTGGCCTGGTCTTGCTCCGCGCCGACGGCCTCCCGCCACTGGTGCAGCTCCCGCAGCGCCGCGAGCTGACGCGGCGCCAGCGCCCTCGCACCTTTGACGCGCAGAAAGGCGTCTGCGCGGTCGGGCGCCCCGGTCCAGCGCAGCTGTTCGAGCCGGACGAATTCCTCCTCCGCCCACCCGAGCCGCCCCAACGCGGTGAGGCGCGCCCGCAGCTCTGCGCGCAGCGCCGGCAGGTGCGCCGTGTCCGCCGCCGCGTAGGCGAGCATGGCAGCAGGGAGCGGGCGGCGCGACCAGTCGGCCTTCTGGTGCTCCTTCGCGAGCTTCAGGCCGGCGTACTTCTCGAGCAGCGCGGCGAGGCCGACCGCCGGCTCGCCCGCGAGCTGCGCCGCAATGCGCGTGTCGAACAACCGGCGCGCGCGGAAGCCGTAGTCCCGATCGAGGATCCGCAGATCGTAATCCGCGTCGTGGAAGATCTTTTCGACCGCCGGGTCGGCGAGCAGCCGGCCCACGGGCGAGAGGTCCGTCAGCGCCAGCGGATCGATGATCTCGGTCCGGGACGGGCCCGACAGCTGGATCAGAAAAATCCGATCGTGATAGCGGTGGAAGCTCGCCGCCTCGGTGTCTGCCGCGACGAGCGGCTCCCGCGAGAGCGCCGCGATCGCTTCGGCGAGCGCTTCGGGCGTGCGGATGTAGCTCACTCTTCCTTGCTGACCTGTTCCAGGCCGGTCGCGATCTCTTCGAGCGCCTTGGCCAGGGTCTTGTAGAATTCGGGGTCGGGTGGCTGAGGCGCGCCGCCCAGCGGGTCGCCCGCGCACTTGCGGGCGGCGCGAGCGGCGTGGCGGATATAATCTGTGGCAACCCGCATCGTGTCCTCGGGATCGGGGGTCGGGTGTGTGATCCGGCACGGCTGATCCAAAAGATACGCGCGGCGCTCGAGCCTTGTAGCCTGGGCGCGTGGCCCACGCCGCTCGAGCTCGCTCCGGCGTTAGCCCGCGCCGTCGGCGTGGACCAGCTCGCCCTCAAGCGCGAAGACCGCTCCGCGGCGCGCTACGGAGGGAACAAGGTCCGCGGCCTGGAGTTCTTGTTCGCAGGTGCGGCCCCGGGCACGGTGTTCGTCACCGTCGGCGGCACCGGCTCGACCCATTGCCTCGCCACCGCCGTGCACGCCGACGTCGTGGCCGGCCGCGCCGTCCTCGCGCAGTTCTCGCAGCCGCACACCACCGAGGGCGACGCGGTGGCCGCGGCGTGCGACGCGCGGGCGGCACTCGTCGTGCGCGCGCGGGCGCGGGCCACACTGCCGTTCGCCGTGCTCGCCGCGTGGAGCCGCGCCCGGGCGCTCGGGCCCCGCCGCTGGATTCCCGGGGGCGGCGCGCACCCTCGCGCGGTGATCGGCCACTTCCTCGCGGGCCTCGAGCTCGCACGCCAGGTGGTCGAGCCGCCGGACCGGATCGTCCTGCCGCTCGGCACCGGCGGCACCGCCGCGGGTGTCGTCCTTGCCGTGGCCACGCTCGGCTGGCCGACCAAGGTCATCGGTGTACGGGTGGCGCCGCGCCTGGTCGCGAACCGGTGGCGGACCATGCACCTCGCCCACGGCGCCCGGCGGCTGCTGGCGCGTCAGGGAGTACCGCTCCCCGCGCCCCGCTCCCCCGAGATGGTGGATGGGCTGGGCCAGGGCTACGGTTGGCCGACCGTCGAAGGTGAGCGCGCACGCCGGCTCGCGTCCGACCACGGTCTCAATCTCGATCCGACGTACGGCGCCAAGGCGTTCGCCTTTCTCATGCGTCGGGCAACGGGCAACGGGCAACGGGTGGTGTTCTGGCATACGTTCGCGCTCCCGGAGGCCGCGCCGTGACGCCCTTCGCCACCGTCGAGTTGACGGTCTATCCGTACGATTGTGACGCGTTCGGCCATCTGAACCAGGCGGCGCTGCTCACGCTGCTCGAGCGCGCCCGCTGGGATGCGCTCGCCCGCGGCCCGGGGATGGACCTGTTCGACCGCAACGGTGTGTGGCCGGCGATGCGCAAGGCAACGATCGAGTACCATGCCCCGGCGTTCGCGCGCGACGTGCTGCGCGTTGAGACGACGGTCGCGGGCCGGGGCACCACCAGCATCACCCTGCGCCACGTGGTGCGGCGGATCTCCGACGATGCAGCCATCGCGGAGGCGGAGATGGTGTTCGTGTGCATCGATCGACTGGGGCGCGCCACGCCGATTCCGGACGAGATCGCCCGGTTTCTCGGACCGCGGCCATCGGGAGGCCATCAGCCCATCCAGGTGCCGGCGGGGGACGTGGAGCTTGCGGTGGACGTGCGCGGCGAAGGCATCCCAGTGCTGTTCGTGCACGGCTTCCCGTTCGATCGCACCGTGTGGCGACACCAGCTCGCCACGCTCTCGCGAGCTCGGCGCATCGCCCTCGATCTGCGGGGTGTGGGCGGCTCGGGCGCCCCGCCAGCGGGCGATGGCTATGCCTTGGCCCGGTACGCGGACGACCTGGTGGCCGTGCTCGACCATGTGGGCGTCCGGGATGCGGTGCTGTGCGGCCTGTCCATGGGCGGGTACGTCATTTTCGAGCTGCTGCGTCGACACCCGGAGCGGGTCAAGGCCCTGATCCTGGCCGATACCAAGGTCGAGCCGGACTCGGCCGACGCGAAGCGGGGGCGGGACGAGCTGGCCGCGCTCGCGGAGCGAGAGGGCCCCGACGCCGTGATCGAGCGACTGCTGCCGCGCCTGCTCGCGCCGACGACCCACGCCGCCCAACCCGAAGTCGTCGCGCAGGTCCGGGAGATGGCGCGGCGCTGGTCGGTGCCCGGACTGGTGGGCGCGCTGCGGACGTTGCGCGACCGGCCCGATTCGACCGATACGCTGCGTGGCGTACACGTGCCGGCGCTGGTCCTGGTGGGGAGTGAGGACGCGATTGCCACGCCTGCGGCGGCGCGGTCGATGGCGCAGCTCGTGCCCGGGGCCGAGTACCACGTCGTGCCGGCCGCGGGGCACCTGGCGCCGCTCGAGCAGCCGCTCGCAACCAGCCGACTCGTGGCCGACTTCTTGAGCGCTCTGCCCTGAAGGCGAGAACCCCGGGGGCGACCCCGGGGCGGCGTTCACGATCCCTTGCGCTGCGGCTTGCCGGGCGGAGTCGGACTCTGGAACACGTCGCGGTTCTTGGCGATGAAGGACTTCCACTGCGGCGGCGTGTCTTCCTCCGGGAAAATCGCCGTGACGGGACACTCCGGCTCGCAGGCGCCGCAGTCGATACACTCATCCGGGTGGATGTAGAGCTGGTCCTCTCCCTCGTAGATGCAGTCCACCGGACACACATCCACGCAGGAGCGATCTTTCAAGTTGATGCACGGCTCTGCGATGATGTACGGCATTCACACTCCAAGAGAACCCGCGTCGGCAGCGGCCCGAGCGGAGCAGCCGAATCGCAAACATAGAATCGGTGCCACCCCAGTCAAGTCCCGCGCGCAGCTTCACTTGTCCTCAGCGCGGCACGACAGGGGCCGCGATCCGGGTCAAGAGCGACAGCGCGGCGACGAGAAACGAGTATTGCAGCAAGGCCGTCCGATCCGGCTGTTCGGCCGGCGTGCCGAACCCGGCGCTCGCCGCGGCGGCGACCCCGAGCAATGCCAGGAGCCCTTCCCCCGTCACGAGCCACATCAGCGCGATCACGGCTACCGCGATCCAGCGCTGCGGGCGGGTCAGGGCGCGGAACCCGCGGCCACCATCAAGCTGCCACACCGGAACCAGGTTGAACAGGTTGACCCAGGCGCCAAAGTGTCCGATCGCTCCCCAGATGCCGGCGTGCGTGGCGCCGTAGAGGACGTAGGCCGCGAGGGCCGCGCCCAGTCCCCAGAGCGGGCCGGCGAGCCCGACCCGCGCGTCTTCGCGCGCATCCGCCGGGTACTGCTTGAGGCGGATCACGGCGCCGATGCCGGGGATGAACATCGGGGCGGTCGCTTTGATGCCGTAGCGCTGCAGCGCCTGCACGTGACCCATCTCGTGGACGTAGATCGAGAGGACCACGCCGAGCGCAAACTTCCAGCCCCAGATGGTCCAGTACACACCCGCCGAGAGGAGCATGCTGAAGAGCGTTCCGGCCTTCGTCAGACCGAGCAGCAGCAGCTTGGCTTTCGTGAGGAAGAACACGATGGCGAACTTGAACTTGATAAGCAGCGCGCCCAGCGCGCCGAGGCCCGCCGCCTGCTTGCCCCAGCGGGAGCCGTGCGTCGGGGCAGCGGGCTGGCGGTCCACGGCCTGGCTCAGCGCGACGATCCGGGCGGAGACCGCCTGGTGCTGCGTCGAATCCTGCGGCAGCAGATCGAGCGCCTGGCGCCAGGCGGCCAGGGCTCCGCTCGTGTCGCCCGCCTGCACCCCGCGCTCGGCGTCCGCGGCCAAACGCTTCAGCTCGTCGGTGTGGACGAGGCGATGACAGGAGGGACAGGCGAGCAGGACGGGCGCGACTTGCGTGCCGCACTGCGGGCAGGCCGAGGCCGTCCGCTCCGGCCGCTCGTCAGCCTGGGGCGGTGGCGTGATAGGGTCCCGTGACGGTGAGCGTCACGCCCCTGTTCAGCTTCCATGCTTCGTACAATGCGAAGCCTGCAATGACGAGGTGGAGCGGGCTCGAGACACCGATCATGATCGGCGCCGCGTACGCGAGCGCTACCAGCACGGCGAGCCCGACAGCGATAGCTAGTGGCGCAGGGCGCTCCGATCCCTTCTGGGGCGTGCTGTCGGGCGACGCCACCGAGTCGGCGGGAGCGCGCAACTGCTTCGTCAGCTCCCGCGCGATGAGGGACGAGTCGGTGGCCACGACGGCGCTGTAGGTGAGGAACATCGCGAGCGCTTGGTAGCGCCAGCCGCCACGGCCGTTCGATCCCTTGCGCACCGCGCTGCCCACCAGCAGCCCGACCACGATCGCCACGAGGCCGAACTCGTAGCCCGTCAGCGCTTCGATGCCGAAGTACAGCCCGGCGCCCAGCGCGGCCGCGGCGGCACCTAGTCCCAGGGCCTTCGCGAAGCGCGCGCTCGGCGAGCCGCGGTTCCAGGTCGCCAAGATCTGTCCGCGGCAGCGCTCGCACGCGACTTTACCGTTCATCTCGTAATACGATGCCAGGATCGGCTGTTTGCAAAATGCGCACGTGGCGCCGCCTGGCGCGGTCTGCTCGGCGTGGTCGAACTGGAGCTTGCCTCCGGTGGGAGCTCCAGCGGCAGGGTCGGACACGGGTCACCTCCTGTGGGCTGGTACGGTGAGGCGCGGCCCAATCTTTGGGAGCGTAGCTGCCACGCGCAATCAGAAACGGCCATCGGACGCTCCAGACACCATGGTTCAGATACTAATGGGTATCCCAAATCTCTCCGACGGACGACTCGTTGCACATATAGATTCTCTCAAGTATCATAGATACTAATGGGTATCTTACGGCAGAGGCGAAAGGCCGAGACGCGGGCCATGCTGGTCCAAGCGGGCTTGGCGGTCTTCGCGGAGCGGGGCATCGAGCTGGCGACCCTGGATGAGGTCGCCCAAACGGCAGGATTCACCAAGGGCGCCATCTACCGGCAATTCCCTTCCAAGAGCGCCTTCATCCTGGCCCTGTTCGAGCAATACGCGGCGGTCGCGCGGGCCGGCGCGGCGGTGCGCGGGGCAAGCTGGTTCATCCCTCTTACGCTGCAGTTCGCCGCCCACGCGATGCGGGATCCACTGCTCAAGCGGCGCTTTGCGGTGGTGCTCGCCGAGGCGCCCGACGGTGGCGCCCCC
>DATHGL010000089.1:0-3764 GCA_035317625.1 Gemmatimonadales bacterium
CATCGACGAGCGCCTCGTCCGAGCCTTGCGCGTCGAGCGAGAACTTGAGCATCTCGCCGACCGCCGCGCCGGGCACGTAGCTCGCCACGCCCGCGCGGAAGGCGAACGCCGTGTCGCCGTCGACGCCGCTCGAGGGCACGATCGTGATCGGGATGCTGACGAGCCCGACCTTCCCGAACAGCACCTCGTCCACCAGGTCGGTCCCGCCGCTCCAGAAGCCCTCGGCCGCGAGCGTCGTGTCCTTGAGCCCGCCCTTGCGGGCCTTCCCGCCCCCGGTGGCAAACGTCGTCGCGTCCTGCAGCTCGGCCGCATAATTCAGCGCGATCTTGTTCAGGTCGCCCGTGAGATCCCAGGCGTCGAGGAAGAGTCGCGCGTTCGTGAGGACCTGGGGCGGCATCTAGCCCTCCCCTCCCGGGGCGGGCGCTGCGTCCACCGGTGCTGAGGGATTCACGAGCGTGTGACACGCGGTGCAAAGGAACTGATCGGGCGCGCCCATCACGCCCGCTGGCCGACGCTGCTCCTTCGGGTGCGGGCAGTCCACCGCGGCGAGTGCCGTCCCGTCCCCCTCGAGGAGTCCGAGCGTGGTCTCCGCAAGATCGCGAATCGCGACCAGCTGGCGTTTGACAAGCTCGAGCTCGGTCATTCGCCCTCGCGGTGGAGCCGGGGCCCGCTGAACTCGATGATCGGCCCGTTCACCAACGTCGGCCGATAGGGCCAATGGAGCGGCCACGCGCGCCATGCCGGCGTGATCAGTCCGAGCCACTCGAGGCCGGCGAGGGTTGAGTGCTCCGCCCGAAAGAGCCAGAGGGGCCGAATCGAGAGCACGATCTCGCCCCGATATCTCATCTCACTCCCGGTGCCAGAGGAGGCCGCATGGACAGCGCTTTCGTCTCACCACATCCACGACAACGTTTCATGGTTCGCGATGCCAAATAATAAAATCGAGCACGCGCTGGTGCAGCAGCGCGACGTCGTCGAGTCCCAAGTCCACCTCGTTCTCGAGGAAGCTGTCGAGCACCTCGGTCCCCGCCACGATCCCGCGCCAGCGACTGAAGCACGCGATCAACTGGATCGCGATCAGCTTCGCCTCGGAGTTCGATGTGCCCCAGGCCGAGAACTGGTAGCGCGGACTCGCGACCCCGGGATCCGTCCCCATGGCATGCACCCGCGGGCCGCTGATCTGCTGGTAGGTCGCGTAGGGCGCCGTGCCGTTCTGCGGGGCGACCATCGGGTAAAGCCGGGGCGGCGCCCCGATCAGGCCCTCGAGCCCCGCGTGCGCGTCCGCCTTGGCGTAGATCGCCTCGTCGAGCGGCATCAGGCCGTCCCATGGGGCGCCCGCGCGGCGAACGCGGCCTCGATCTCCGGCCCAAGTGTGCTCCCGATCAGCCGGACTGCGGTCTCGGCATTCTCGTCCGCCGCGGGCCGCAGGAAGGGATAGGCCGGCACTTGACCGATCACGCGCCCGCCGCCGGTGATCTCGCCCTTCCGGGGCCCCGACGTCAGAGCGCGGCGCCGACCGAGTCGCCCGCCCACGACGAGGCGGTGCCCGAACTCCACAAGGTGCGCGGTCGGCTGCTTCGTCCCCACGACGACCGCCGCCCGCCAGCCGGCCCGCTCCCGGACCTGGATCTTGATCGTGTCGGCCAACGCCAACGCTTCCGGCCGCCGGCGGGGGCCGCGGTGAATCCGGGCGCGCATGATCGCAGCATCCCGGATCGGCGTCGCCCCCGCGATCAGCGCGGTCTCCATCACCTCGCCGGCGACGTCCGCGGGCAGGTCGCGAAGCGCGGCCGCCATGGCCTTGCCGTCCGGGAACTCGAAGCGCACGTTCACACCCCCACCTCCACGCAGAGCAAGTCGAGCTTCCGGCTCCGTCCGGTCGGATCATTCGGCACCTTGATGTCGAACACCCGCGAGCCCTCGACCACGCGCATCTTGGCTTTCACGTCACGCCGATACCGGATGCGGAACGTCACCGTCCGCGTCGCCACGAGCTGGTCGGCCGTGATCCCTTCCCCCCCCGCGGTCTCGAGCCGCTCGGCCCGGACGGTCGCGAGCGTGGTGCCCGGCCAGGTCAGCGTGACTTCGCCCCGGGCGTTCTGGCCCTCCGTGGCTTGCTGAATCGCGATCTGGTGCCGCAACTTCCCAGCCTGCATCGGTCACCTCGCCGGAAAAGCAAAAACGCCCGCCCAGTGCATCGGGCGGGCGTCTGCCCTGTAGCCGCTGCGACCGCTCTTCGTCCCGATTACTTCCGCTTGTCCTTGCTCCGCTCTTGCCTGTCCCCTTCTGGCGCCGGTGCTGGCTGGGCGGCTGGGGGCTCACGCGTCGGCTCCGGAACAGCCGGCGCGGGCGACGGCGCGAATCCTGGCGCCGGTGCGTCCTGCGCGAAGCCGCTGGCGATCAGGTTCTCCGCCTCGGTGTCGGGCACATCGGCGAGCTGCCCGGCGGCATTGCCGCTCAAGTATTGGATCCGCCGCATCGGGCCTCCCGGGCCTTAGGACCGCTTCTGGAAGGCACGCACGACGTCGAGCTCGATCACGCCGAGCCCCGCGCCGGACGCCTTCGCGAGGTGGAAGTACGGCTGCAGCTTGAGCGCGGGAACCTGGTTCATGTTGAAGGTGGTCGACGCCGCCACCTGCACGCCGTCGATGTAGAACAGGACCTTGGTCGGGTCCGTGCAGTCGATCCGGTAGGCATGCGGCGCTCCCGCGACCACCGTCACGCCGGTCGACACCTTCACGGTCTCAGTGACCGTATCGTCCGTTTCGACGGTCACGACACCGTTGCCGTCCACCCGGAACCAGGCGGACTCC
The DNA here is from genome assembly GCA_035317625.1 of Gemmatimonadales bacterium. Taxonomy (GTDB): domain Bacteria; phylum Gemmatimonadota; class Gemmatimonadetes; order Gemmatimonadales; family GWC2-71-9; genus AG41. The sequence continues at coordinate 2,814 of DATHGL010000089.1, forward strand.
GCGACGTTGTCCGCCACGGCGTTCTTATCGCCCGCGAGGCCCCAGACCCCGATCGCGAGGAGCGTCGGGAGGGTCTGCAGCGAGAGGACGCAGTCGAAGATCGGCCCACGGTTCAAGGCGAGGGTCCGCTGATCGCCCCAGGTCAGGCCGGTCTCCTGCGCCTCGGACGTCGCGTCGAGCGGCAGGGAGACGATCCCATTCCCGCCGACCGTCGCCGAATCGGCGACGAGGACCGGGGTCGTGAGCCCAGCGGCCGAGACGTCGATGGCCGTCCACGTGAGCGTGGTGTCGATCGCCTTGCCGTAGAAATCGTCGTAGAAGGTGACGGGGGCGACCTGCCCGACCCGCTCGTGGAGCTGCTGCGGGTCGAAGTACTCGAGCATCCCATTGCGATAGCGGGCCTTGACGCCCATGTGGGTCTCCCGTTCCGGCCGTGCGGCCGCTCAGGTGGTTGAGCGAAACGAGGAGCCGGGGGGCCAGCGGCGGCCCCCCCGCGTCCAGGGCTTACGTGATCGCCGAGGCTTCGGCGCCGTCCTGGTACTTGTTGCTGATGAGCTCGATCAAGCAGCCACCCAGCAGGGCCGACGCCACGCCGGGCACGGACTTCAGCCGGACGTAGCCGAACCCCGTCGCCGCGAGGTATTCGGCCGTCGTGTAGAGCTCGATGATCTGGTTCGACCCGGCGAGCGTGAGGAGCCCGGTCGCGGGGACCGGCTGAAAGGCGATCGCGCCCACGGCCCCGAAGGCGGTCGTGACGCGATACCAGAACGGCACCGCCGTCTTGTTCGTCGGCACGACGTCGTCGCACGCCTCGATCGTCAGCGTGTTCGTGCCCGTCGCCCCCACGCCCCAGAACAGGATGAAGCGGACGAACTCGTATTGCTTCATGTTGATCACGTCGGACGCGACGCCCGCGCCGTTCACCAGGAAGTCGGCCACGGGCACGAGCCC
>DATHGL010000090.1:0-10765 GCA_035317625.1 Gemmatimonadales bacterium
CTCTGCCCCGAGGCTCCGGACCCCATACCACGCACCGCGCCGCAGGACGCTCTGCACGTCGTGCCGCAAGCGCGCCCAGCGCCGGGCGGGAGCCTGAGGGGTGGACACCACAGCACAAATCTGCGCGCTGAGATTGCGGGATGCCACGTCCGGTTGACGTCCTGGCCGCCTTCCGATAGTATCCCCGTTGTGCTACCCCGTCTCGCTTGCCCGGTCGCCGGCCACGCCATTCCCCGCCCGATTCGAATCGCGCGGCCGCCGCGCGTTCGGGAGGAAGCGTGCTGAGACCGAGCTAGCCATCGGTTAACAGGTAGATCCAGCTGATCAGCGCGCGGCCTCTCGAGTCCCGAGAGGCCGCGCGCTGTTTTGGGTATCACGACTTCCGAAACGAGGCGTCATGAACATCGTGCTCTACGACACCACCCTACGCGACGGCACGCAGCGCGCGGGTCTCTCCCTGTCCGTCGAGGACAAGCTCAAGATCGCCCAGCGGCTCGACGCGCTGGGCATCCCGTACGTCGAAGGCGGCTGGCCGGGCTCGAACCCGAAGGACGCCGAGTTCTTCGAGCGGATCGCACGCGCGGGGTTGCGGCGCGCCAAGCTGGCCGCGTTCGGCAGCACCCGCCGCGCGGGCATTCGCTGCGCCGACGACCCGAGCGTCCAGGCCCTGGTGACGGCGTGCACGGCCGTGGTCACCCTGGTGGGCAAGAGCTCGCGCCTCCATGTCGAGCGCGTGCTCGAGACGACGCGCGACGAGAATCTCGCGATGATCACCGACAGCGTGGCGTACTTCAAGCAGCTCGGCAAGGAAGTCGTGTACGATGCCGAGCATTTCTTCGACGGGTATGCGCTGGACGCGGAATATGCCCTGGCCACGATAACGGCGGCCGCCGGAGCGGGAGCGGACTGCGTGGTGCTGTGCGATACGAATGGGGGCGCCCTGCCACGCGCGGTGGAGCAAGGCGTCCAGGCCGCGCAGGGCCGGATCCGCACGCCGCTCGGCATCCATACGCACAATGACGGCGGTCTGGCGCTCGCCAACGCGCTCGCCGCGGTAGGCGCCGGCTGTGTGCACGTGCAAGGCACGATCAACGGCTACGGCGAGCGGTGCGGCAACCTGGATCTGGTTCCCCTCATCGCCACGCTCCAGCTCAAGCTGGGCTATCCCGTGCTCCCGGCCGAGCGGCTGCGCCAGCTCAGCGACGTGGCACACGCGGTGGCGGCACTCGCCAACCAGAACCTCGACCCGCACGCCCCGTATGTCGGTCGGCACGCCTTCACCCACAAGGGCGGGCTCCACGCGGCCGCGGTCGCGAAGCTGCCCGAGAGCTATCAGCACGTCGAGCCGGCGCGCGTGGGGAACGCGATGGGCGTGGTGGTGAGCGAGCTCGCGGGGCGAGGCAACGTCCGGCTGCGGGCCCAGGCCCTCGGACTCGACGTCGCCGACCGGGAGCGGGAGGTCCTGCAACGCTTGAAGCAGCTCGAGAGCCAGGGCTTTCAGTTCGAAGCGGCCGAGGGCTCGTTCGAGATGCTGCTGCGGCGCGCCCGGCCGGGGTACGCGCCCCCGTTCGAGACGGTCGGCTTCACGGTGATCAGCGAGAAACGGGGCGAGCGAACCACGGCGCAGGCGCGCGTCGACCTGCGCGTGGCGGGCGCCACGTGGCACGGCGTCGCGGACGGTCACGGCCCCGTCCACGCCCTCGATTGCGCCGCGCGGCAGGCGCTCCGCCACGCGTATCCCGACCTCGCCGATCTCCGGCTGCTCGACTACAAGGTCCGTATCGTGGACGAGCATCTCGGCACGGCCGCGAAGCCGCGCGTCCTGATCGAATCGGCCTGGGGGCGAGAGCGCTGGACCACGGTCGGCTGCTCCGAGAACATCATCGAGGCGAGCTGGCAGGCGCTCGGCGATGCGTTCGAGCTGGCCCTGACGCGCCGCCGGGAGCGCCGCCCCCGGACGCACGTGAAGCGGTCGCGCGACGGCTCCCAGGCGATCCTATGACCGGCGACCTCCTGGGCGGTAAGCGCCTCGCGGTGCTCGGGGCCGGCAAGATCGGGAGCCTGCTCCTCCGGGCGTTCCTCAAGCAGGGGCTCGTGACGCCCGAGCGCCTGCGCGCGACGGTGCGCCGCCCGGAGCGGGCCCAGGCGCTGGGGCAGGACCTCGCGATCGCCGTTTCCACCGACAACCTTGCCGCGGTGCGCGATGCCGACATCGTGCTGCTGTCCGTCAAGCCGCAGAGCGTGACGGGGGTGCTGGAGACCATTCGTCCCGCGCTCGGGGCCCACACGCTGCTCATCTCCGTCGCCGCGTCGGTGCCTACCCGGTACATCGAGCAGCACCTGGGAGCGGAGATTCCGGTGGTGCGGGCCATGCCCAATACGCCATGCGCGATCGGCGCCGGTATGACGGGGCTGTGCGCCGGCAGTTTCGCGGGGCCGGGGCACCTGGAGTCGGCGCGGGCGTTGTTCGAGGCGGTGGGACGGACCGTCGTCGTCGACGAGAAGCTGATGGACGCGGTGACGGGCCTCTCGGCCAGCGGGCCGGCGTTCCTCTATGTCGTCCTGGAGTCGCTGATCGACGGTGGACTGAAGGTGGGGCTGCCGCGCGACGTCGCGACGCTGCTCGCCGCGCAAACCATGCTCGGGGCGGCGCGCATGGCGCTCGAGACGGGCGACCACCCCGCCCTGCTCAAGGACGCCGTCACGACGCCGGCGGGATGCACGATCGACGGCATCCTCGAGCTGGAGGAGGGAAAGCTGCGGGTCACACTCATCAAGGCCGTCGTGAAGGCCACCGAGCGGGCCGGCCAGCTACTCGTTCGCGCGTGACGCCGGCGCGCGCGCTCAGCGGTGACGGACCAGCCAGAGCGCGATGAGCGCTCCCAGGGCCATCCACACGAGAATGCGGAGCAGCCGCCCGCGCCGCGGCTGGCGGTCGGTGACGATCGGCGGTTCCCGCAGCGCCGGCCGCGGGGTGCCATGCTGCAGCGCCGACAGGATCTCGTCGCCGCCGGTCTTGCGGAGGCTCTCCAGCGCCACGTCGTATTCCTTCCGGACGTCGGGCGGCATCGCATCGACGCTGTCGTATTGCTGGCCGTTGAACACGATCTTGAGACTCATCTGGCCCAAGGTATGATGCGGCGGACGCCCGGGGGCAAGAGGGCGGCGGCACGGCAGGCGGCGCTGGCGTCCCTCCAGATGATCCGTAGCTTTCCCCCCTCCACCGCTCCGACCCGAGGCATGTCATGCGCGCCGCGCTCCCCATCGCCGTCCTTGCCGTCTGCGCCGTTGCTCCCCTCACCACGGTCGCCGCCCAGGAGACGCCGACCGAGAAGACCGCGGCGGCGGCCGTCATCCGCCGCATGGGCGAGCTCGAGCGCTCGCTCGCGCTGCCGCAGCTCGTGACCCGGCTCAGCGGCGCGCGCGACGCGCGTCGCGACGCGGTGATCGCCCGGGCCAACGAGCTGATGGACAAGGAGCTGCTCGCGATGGCCGACGACATCACGCGCCGCCCCGAAACAGGGTGGAAGGAAGAGCGCTCGGTGAAGATCCTCACCGATTACCTGACGGCCCACGGGTTCGCGGTGGAGGGCGGCGTGGCGGGCTTGAAGACGGCCTTCGTGGCGCGCTACCAGAAGGGCACGCCCGGCCCGAACCTCGGCGTTATCGTCGAGTACGACGCGTTGCGCGGCACCAGCCGCGACTTCCACGGCGATCAGCACAGCGCCCAGGGGCCGGTGGGTCTCGCCGCGGCCGTCGCGGTGGCCGAGTTTCTCACGAGCTCCAAGACGCCCGGCAGCGTGACGGTGTACGGCACACCGGCCGAGGAGCTCGCGTCGCCCGCCGCGAAAACGGTCATGTACAACGCCGGCGTCTTCAAGGGCGCGGACGTCCTGGTCCGCTCGCATTCGTCCACCGCGACCCAAGCGCCCGGCGCCGGTTTCGGCAGCTGCTGCATGAACATCAACGTGATGCACTACACTTTTTCGGGCGCGCCGGCCCACCAGCTGCAGGCGTGGGATGGGCGGGACGCGCTGATGGGCGTGATCGAGCTGTTCAATCACATCGACGGCCTGCGCAAGACGCTGCGGCCCGAGACCAAGATCCAGGGAATCATCACCGAGGGCGGCAAGGCCCCGAACGTCGTGCCGGACCGCGCCGTGGCGGAGTTCTGGATCCGGTATCCCGATCCCGTCTACCTCGCGCAGGTCACGGATCGGGTGAACGACGCGGCCCGGGGCGCCGCCCTCGCCACCGGGACCAAGGTACGCATCGACGTCGACTCCTCGTCCCGCAACGGCATCTCCGTCGCGGCCCTGAACGACGTGGCGTTCGCCTACATGAAGCGGTTCGGCGCCACCAAGGTGGACGACGAGCCGGGGCGGCCGCTCCCTTTCGAGGAGACGGGAACCGTCGCGACCCAGATCCCCGGCGTCGGGGTCACCGCGCACAGCTCGAACGGCGGCTATCACACGTTCGACATGGAGGCCGACGCGCTCGGCGAGGTCGGTCACCACGGCTTCCTGGTGGACGCCCAGACGATGGCGGCGGTGCTGTATCACTTCGCCACCGACGCGCCCTACCGAGCGACCGTCAAGCGAGAGTTTGACGGGTTGCACGCGCTGTACGACGAGTATCTCGCGGCGCTGCGGAGCGCGTACCCGCTGCCCATCGTTCCCGACCCGACGGGGCACTGACCCGTGCGTCCCCGGCTCCTCCTGTTGCTGGCCGCGGCGTGCGGCGCGTCCTCCCTCGCCGCGCAGCAGCGCGCCATTTCGGACAGCGACCTGTTCGCGTTCCGCTGGGTGGCGAGTCCGCAGATCTCGCCAGACGGCCGGCAGGCGGCGTACGTGCTCGTGACCGTGAACGCGAAGCACGACGGCTACGAGACGAGCCTGTGGGTCGTGGCCACGGACGGCGCCGCGGCGCCACGCCGGCTCACCGCGGGACCGCGCGACGGGGCGCCGCGCTGGTCACCCAACGGCGCGACCCTCGCGTTCCTGCGTCCCAAGGACGACCACCCGCAGCTCTACCTGCTGTCGTTGGCGGGTGGCGAGGCGCAGCAGCTGACCGATCTCCCGAAAGGCGCCTCGCCGGCGGCCTGGTCGCCCGACGGGAAGACGATCGCGTTTACGAGCACGACCACTCCGGAGGACATCGCACAGGCGGACAAGAAGGACGAGCCGAAGAGCGACGTCCGGATCATCACGCAGGCCGAGTTCCGGGGCGACGACGAGGGCTACGTGGACGCCGCCAGGCACGCGCACATCTGGACGGTGCCGGCGGCCATGCCGGGCGACAAGCCCGCGACGGCGCACCAAGTAACCTCCGGCGGGTTCGACGAGAACGCACCCCAGTGGAGCCCCGAGGGCGCGCGTGTGTACTTCGCCTCGGACCGCGTGGTGGAGTCGTACTATTACCCGCCCGACAACAACGTCTACTCCGTGCCCGCCGCGGGCGGCGCCATCGACACGGTCGTGGACATCACCGGCCCCGTGTTCGGCCCGGCGCTCGCGCCCGACGGCAAGGCCATCGCATTCCGGGGCTGGGTGAACCCGCGAGCGCCGCGGTCCTACAACCAATCCGACTTGTTCGTGTGGCGCGGCGGCCGGGTGAAGAACCTCACCGCCGACTACGACTTCGACATGGGCGGCGGGGTGCTGGGCGACCAGGCGCCGCCGCGGGGCGGCGAGGGCTCGAGCCCGAACATCTGGACGGCGGACGGCACCGCCGTGATCGTGACCACGACCGAGCATGGGCGCTCGAATCTCGTGCGGTTCGACGCGCAGACGGGAGCGCGCCAGCCCCTCACCACGGGGGATCACGCCGTGCTCGCCTACAGCGCCACGCCCGACGCCCGCCGCTTCGCCCTGACCATCGGCGACCCGACGCACCTTCCCGACGTGTACGCGCTGGACCCGCAGACCAAGCGCCTGACGCAGCTCACGCACGTCAACGACTCGCTGTTCTCGCAGCTCCAGCTCGTCACGCCGGAGGATTTCTGGTGCCCGAGCTTCGACGGCACGAAGATCGAGACCTGGATCATGAAGCCCCCGGGCTTCACGCCCGGCAAGAAGTACCCCTTGATCCTCAACATCCACGGCGGGCCGCACACCGCGTACGGCTACATCTTCTTCCACGAGATGCAGTGGATGGCCGCCAAAGGCTACGTGGTGGTCTACCCCAACCCCCGCGGGAGCACGACCTACGGGCAGGAGTTCGGCAACGTCATCCAGTACCGGTATCCCGGCGACGACTACAAGGACCTGATGATCGCCGTGGACTCGGTGATCCGCCGAGGGCTTGCGGACCCGGCCAAGCTGGGCGTGACTGGCGGCTCGGGCGGAGGGCTGCTCACCGACTGGGCCGTGGGCCACACGCACCGCTTCGCCGCCGCGGTGTCGCAGCGCGACGTGGCCGACTGGCTCGGCTTCTGGTACACGGCGGATTTCACCCTCTTCCAGCCGACCTGGTTCCGCTCCACCCCGTTCCGCGACCCGCAGGAATTCCTCGCCCGCTCGCCGGTGCGCTACGCCGACAGCGTCACCACGCCGCTGATGTTCGTCCTGGGCGACGAGGACCTCCGGGCGCCGCCCAATCAGGGAGGCGAGGCGATGTTTCGCGCCCTCAAGTATCTGCGCAAGACCACCGTCATGGTGCGCTTCCCCGGCGAATCGCACGAGCTGTCGCGCTCCGGGAAGCCGGTGCACCGCGTCGAGCGGCTGCAGCACATCGTGAACTGGTTCGACAAGTACCTGCGGGGGAAACCGACGACGCTGTACGACCTGCACTGACGGCCCACGCCCGTCACCGGACGCGCACGTCCAGACGCAGCGTCACGGCCGCCAGCTGCTCCCGGCGGCGCACGCCCGCTTGTGCGGGGAAATCGTAGCGCTCCAGGGAGTACTCCACCCCCAGGGTCGCCGTGCGGACGCGGTACTCGAGGCCCGCCGCCGTGCGGTAGGCCACGTCCGGGTTCCGCAGTCCACTCACGGACACAACGGGCAGGAGCGCCGCCCGCCACACGCCGTGTATCGCGTCCCCGGCGAACGCCGTCCGGGCCGTGGCGCCGAGCCCCACCATGTTCCAGGTCTGACGACCGAGCTTCGTCGCATAGGCCCGGCGCGCCGCTCCGGCTTGGAAGGCAAGCCACGGGGCCGTGACGACGCTCGCCTCCACGCCCAGCTCTCCCACGTCGCGATCGAGCACGCCCTTCGAGCCGAACAGCCGACCGCCGAGCGCGCGCACCGCAAGCGCAAATCGGGGACCGGACCGAAGGGTGGCCACGCCACCGAGGATCGGACCGAGTGAGCGCTCGAGGCCGAAGCCTGCGTCGACCCGGTGCTCGGCGAGGGACGCGAGCGGCGCGACGACCAGCGCGCGTTGCGCCGCCGCGGGCGCGGCGCCCCCCACCGAGAAGATCGCGCCCGCGATCACACCAGCGGCCCTCACGGCCCCGTGCCCTCGCCCGCTGCGGGGGAGAGGAGCAACAGGGTGGCCGCGATCCGGTCGGCGTTGCGCGCCCGGACGCTTGCGTTCGCCGAATCCCGCTCGGCGCGGTGGCGCGCGTTCGCGGCGACGTTCTCGGGGATCGCGCCGTGCCGTCGGTGCACCAAGAACGCGACGAGGCCGCTGACCGCGGCGGTCGCCGCGACGACGTCGGCCCCGCCCCGCTCACCACCACCGAGGTCCCCGGTGGCCGCGCCCGCGATGAGCAGCGCCGCCGCCGCGACGCCCAGTCCCTTGGCGACGTCGCGCCGCGCCGCCTCCGCGGAAATCCGCTCGGGGAGCAGCATACGCCCATCGAGCTCGGGAAGCGTGTCCTCGCGCGCTTCGACCTCGTGCCGAACGTCGAAGTACACCCGGGCCGAGTCCGACGCGCCAGTCACCCGGCTGCGTCCGACCACCGCCAGCATGTAACGCCCCGGCGGAACGAGGCGCCGGTCGGCGAGCAGGCCGTCCCAGGCGATCTCGCGCACGCCGTCCATCGTGCCCTGGAACAGCGAGAGCGGCCGGCCGGCGCCGATGGCGGACAATTTCACGTCCACCAGCGCGGCATGCGTGGCCACGACGATGAAGGTGACTCGGGCCGTGCGCGGGTCGACTCGCGCGGGCTGGACGGGGCGAATGGCGACGGCCAGCGTGCGCCGCCGCGCTTCGCCAAACGTCTCTAGCTGGGCCGGCGTGAACCGGCTGGGGTCGAGGTCGGTGAATGGATCACGCTCGATCGCCGCGCGGAAGTACAGGACGGCCGAGTCGCGCTTCCCCGCGACCGCAAGACAGGCGCCGAGATATTTGTAGGCGTCGACACGCTGGTCCCGTGTCACCTCGAACGGCCAGTTGGGCGAGACGATCTGGCGCAGCAGCGGCAGCGCCCGCTCCACTTCGAGGCGCTCGTAGAGCTGGTGCGCCTGCCCCAGCAGCTCCGCCGTGCTGCCCTGCGCGGCGAGTGCAGGAGCGACACCGGCCGCCAGGACAACCGCCCACGCGAGTCGCCTCATCCCGTGCCGCGGCTGCGGAGCGTCACGCGCCCGAGCGACAACGTGCCGCCGGGCTCCACCACCACCGTCGTATCGAAGGTCTCATAGCCGCGGGCGCGCACCTCGAGGTGCCGCGGCCCGGGCGAAATCTCCAGATCGAACACGCTACCGATGCCGACCCGATGACCATCGAGCACGATCTCCGCATCGGGAGGGGTCGTCAGCAGCCGCAGCCTGCCGGTCGGCGGTGGCGCGCGGCGGACCAACGGGCGAGACGGCGGCGCCGCCGCCGGGCGGGGTGCAGCCGAGTCGAATGACGCGCCCACGGCGGAGGCGGGGGCGGGGGCGGGGGCGGGGGCGGGCACGTGGGACGGCCGGCCGATCATCCACACGGCGCCGAGCGCTACCAGACCGGCGGCCGCGAGTCCGGCGATCCGTACGCTCGAGGGTAGCCGCCGGGGCCGAAGCCGGGACCGGGTGGCGATCGCCGGCAGGCCCTGCAACGCGAGGGTCGGCATCTCCGCGAGCGGCGGCAGCGCGCGCGCCGCGATGTGTTTGACGGCGCGACCCTGCACGAGGTGCCGGAGGGTCCGCTCGCCCTTCAGGCGGTTCCGCTCGCTGAACGGCGTCGCCTCAATCGCCATCAGCATCTCGCCCGTCGTCTTGAACCTTCGGTCGGGGTCTTTGTTCAGAGCCCGCCGCACCACGTCCAGGAGTTGTGGCGGCACGTCATCGCGGGCCAGCGCCAGGTCGGGCACCGGAGTGAAGAAATGATGGTGCATCACACCGGCGAGCGTATCCGCGTGGAACGGCACCGAGCCGGCGAGCATCTGGAAGGCGACGATGCCGAGGGAGTACTGGTCGCTCTGCGGCCCGGCGCGCCGACCGGCGCACTGCTCGGGGCTCATGAAGGGTGGCGTCCCGATCACGGTGCCGTCCGCCGTGAGGGTCACGTCTGCCGAGCGCAGCGCGACCCCGAAGTCGGACACCATCACGCGGCCGTCCGAGTCGACGAGGATGTTCGCGCCCTTGACGTCGCGGTGCACGATGCCGCACGCGTGGGCGTAGGCGAGCGCGCGCGCCGCCGCGCGCAATACGAACAAAGTCGCGGGCACGGAGAGCGCGCCCTGCGCCTGGAGGATGGCGTCGAGCGACTTCCCCTCGACGAACTTCATCACGAAGAACAGGATGCCACCGATCTGGCCGACCCGGTAGACGGGGATGATGTTGGGGTGATCGATCTCCGCCACCATGCGCGCCTCGCGCTTGAAGCGCTCGGCCGCACGGGCGGTGAGGCCGAGCTCCGGCGGCAGCACCTTGAGGGCCACCACGCGCCGCAGCCCAACCTCTGTCGCCTTGAAGACGATCGCCATCCCGCCGCGCGCCAGCTCGTGCTCCACCTCGTATTCCCCGGCGAGCACCATCCGGAGCCGCTGCAGCAGGTCGTCGCCGCTCTCGGGCGGCACCATGAGCGTCGCTTCCTGAGGATCCCCCACGAGCGTGCCACACAGCCCGCAGAACCGGGCCGGCGACGGGACGTCCGCCCCGCACTTGAAGCACTTCACGGCCGGACCTTGATGGACTGGGCCAGGGTGGGCGCGCGATACGTGCGAATGGAGCTCTCGAGCCGAATCAGGAGCGTAGCGATGGCGACCCTCGACTTGGCGGCGAGCGAGTCTCGTCCGGCGGTGAGATCGAAAACGCTGGTGTCCGACGACCACATCGTGAGGCGAGTTCGGTCGAGTGGCGTGCCGCGCGCGTCGACCACGAGGCTGAACGGCACGGTGCTGTCGCGGTGGAGAATCGTGTCCCCCACATAGACGATGATCACGGACTCGGGCCCCGCGGGCCGAAACACGTCCGCGAACCCGCACGCCAGCGCTGCCAGCCCGCACGCGGTCGTCAGCGCAACCAGCTCCACCGAGCGACGGGGTCGCATCACCGAGCGTCCGCGGACAAGGGCGGCTTACAAATTGCGAGGGGTGACACGGATAGCAATAGTCGCGCCGTCCCCGGGCGCCTCGAACAGCGTAACAGGTGGTCCCATATAGCGGTCCCGCGTGAAGCCCGTACCTTCTTATGCTCTGCTGCGCTTTCGGTTCCACCGCTTCAGCCAGAGGTCATCCCATGTCTGTCGCGCTCGGCCTCCGCCTCGCCCCGTCCGCAGGCGTGCCGTGACGGCTCCGTGGTCGGTGCTGCTCGACATCGCGCTGCGGACGTCGATCGTGTACCTCGCGCTGCTCGTGGGGCTGCGCCTCACCGGCCCTCGCCAGCTCGGCCAGCTG
>DATHGL010000091.1:0-22239 GCA_035317625.1 Gemmatimonadales bacterium
CCCGACCGGGATCGCGGTGGGCTGGGCCCCGCCCAGGTACGCGTCCATGCGGAGCGCCTGCGCCACGTCGGTGTCGGTCGCCACGTGCACCCGACCGAGCGGCACCGGCTGGAGCGGCTCCTCGGGCTGCTGGCGCAGCACGGCCGCCGTCCACAGCCGGATCTCCTGCCGCACCGTCGGATGCTCCGCCGCGCGCGCCGGATCGCCCTCGGCCCCGACCACGTCATGCAGAGGCGTCGCGAGGTCCGAGTACGCGAACCCATCCGTCACCACGCCCCACACCACTCTTCCCCCTTCCCCATTCCCTGGCCCGTCTACTCTAACGATCGCCCCGATCCCGATGGTCGTTTCGTTCGCGGTCCAGAAATGGAACTGGTGCGGCGTCGCGGGCTTCTGCTCCGTGGCGACGACGCGACCGACGGGAGGGGGCTGGGGCGGGGCCTTGTCGATCACGTCCCGGTTCTCGGGAGCCGGGAGCCGGGAGCGGGGAGCAGATCGCGCGGGGCGCGTGCCCTCAAATAGGTCTCCACGTCATGGATAGGGTAAAGTAACCGATCCCAGCGCCGGTCGGGCGTCGACAGCGGCGCAGGACGCCGGCACCACCCCCGCCGCGCGGATCGCGTCGACCCACGAGCGCGGCACGGTCAGCGCGTCCGCAGGGCCCAACCCAGATAGGTGATGCTCAGATCGTCGGTGAGCAGGCGGCGCCCGCTGCCGTCGCTCGCGCGCGCCACGCCCTTCATCTCCTGCACGACCATGCCGTGGCGGGCGAGCCGCTCGGTGAGCTCCGCGGGGGTGATGAAGCGCGCGAACTCATGGAACCCTTCGGGCATGGTGTGCTGCACGTACTCTTCGTCCCACACGACCTGCAGGAACCCCGCGATCGTGCGATTGTGCGTCAGAAAGCCGAGGCCGCCGCCCGGCGCGAGCACCTCCGCGATGCCGGCGAGCGTGCCCTCCAGATCGTCGACATGCTCGAGGACATCGACCGCGAACACGAGATCGAAGGTCCCCTCGAGGCCGGCGCCACTCAAGTCTTCGGCGGTGCCGTGGCGGTAGTCGATGGCCAGCCCCGAGCGCTCGGCGTGCTCCCGCGCAGCCGCAAGCGATTTCTCCGACGGGTCGATGCCCGTCACCACGGCGCCCTCGGCGGCGAGCGTTTCGGCGAGGATGCCCCCGCCGCACCCCACGTCGAGGACGCGTTTGCCCCCGAACGCGCCCAACACGCGCCGGAAGTATTCGACCCGTAACGCGTTCAGCTCGTGCAGGCCGGCGAACGGCCCCGCGTCGCTCCACCACACCCCCGGGACGCGCTCTACGAGGCGCTCGTATTTCTCGGGCTCCGAGAGCCCGCCGAGGCGGGGGAGATGGTCGCTCATGGGGGACAAATCTATGGTGACCGGAAGGCTGGGGAGGTTGGGGGAGGCTATTTCCGGCCCAGGGCTTGGTAGAGCTGCCACGTGAGAAAACGGGCCCGGCTGGAGAGTCACAAAACCCCGATCAACCTCCACCAACCTCCTCCAACCTCCACAACCTCCGCCGCTCAGGCAGTCGCCTCCACGTTCGGGAAGGGCGGCACGTCGAGGAACCACAGACCCGCCAGACGCGAGTTCCTGTCCATCTCGACCAGCAGCCGGTCGGCGACGCGCACCACCTGGGCGACGCGCTGGCGCCCTACACGGACATGGAGCACGGACTCCGTCTCGTTCTTCTCGACCGTGAGCGCGGTGTCCACTTCGACCGCCGCGACCGCCGGCTGGGACTTGCGCCCCGGAAACACCACGCGTCCCTCTTTCGCCGACGTAGGCACCGCGAGGTCGTCGCGCGTCCGGATGTCGTCCGGCCAGGTCACGATATCCACGCCGCGCAGGCAGCCACCCGCGACGTCGATCACGACGAACGAGCCGTCCCCACCCTCCAAGTCCACCGTCCCGTTCAACCCTGTCGCCTTCCCCGCGCCCTTGCAGGCGACGGAGAGGATGTCGGTTTCCGGGTCCCAGTGATAGCTGACCTTGGGGAGCTTCCCCTCGAGCGGCTCGATCTGTGCTTCGAAATACATCGGGACCCGTGCCTTCCAGCCTCCGCGAAGGGCGGATAATATAGGCCGCACTTGTGGGGGGGGCTAGGACAATGGAGCGGCGGGACTTCATGGCGGCTGGCGCCGCCACCATTGCGGATTTCGGATTGCGGATTGCGGATTGGCCGCACCTGACGTCCGGACCGACGAATCCGCAATCCGCAATCGCCAATCCGCAATCGTCCCAGGACCCCTCCCTCTCCCCGGCCGTTTTCGCCCGCCGCCTCGAGCGCGCCCGGGCCGAGCTCACGGCCCGCAAGCTCGATTTTCTGATCGCGACGCCGGGCACCAACTATGCATACCTCACGGGCTACACCCCGGGGCGGAGCGAGCGGTTGATCGCGCTGGTTCTCCCGGTCGTGGGCGCGCCGGCGGTGGTCTGCCCGTCGTTCGAGGTCGAGCGCATCAAGCGCCACAGCATCATCACCGATCTGCTCGGGTGGGACGAGCAGGACGACCCATACACGCTGGTCCGGGACGTCGTGCGCAGGCTCACGCCGGGATCGGGAAGCCGGACGATCGCCCTCGAGTCCTCCACGACGTACCAGACGTCGTTGCGACTCGCGGATGCTCTCCCGGGCTGGACGCTCGTGGATGCCGCGCCCGTAACGGAGCGCCTGCGGGTCATCAAGTCGCCCGAGGAGGTGGCGTTGATCCGGCGGGCGATCGCCATCACGCAGGACGCGATGGCCGCGACCTTCGCCCGGCTTTTGGTCGGTGCCACCGAGATGGATGTCGCCCAGATCTTGGCGCGGGAGATGCAGCAGCGCGGCGCGCCCGGCGGCGGGCTCGTCCAGTTCGGACCGTCGAGCGCGCTGCCCCACGGCGGCCCCGGAGGCCCGAAGCTCGGGCGCGAGACGGTTGTGCTGATCGACTGCGGCTGTACCGTGGGCGGCTATGAATCGGACATTACCCGCACCATCTGGTTCGGCGAGCGGCCGTCGGACGAGTTCAAGAAGGTGTTCAACGTAGTGCACGACGCCCAAAGCGCGGCGATGCGGCTCGGGCACGCTGGCACGCCGTGCCGCGATATGGATCGCGCCGCGCGCGCGCTGATCACGGCCGCCGGCTACGGGCCGTTCTTCACCCACCGGCTCGGCCACGGCCTGGGCATGGACGGCCACGAGCCCGAGTATCTGGTCGAAGGCAACGCGACGCCCCTCGAGCCCGGCATGGTCTTCACGATCGAGCCCGGGATCTATCAGCTTGGGAAATTCGGGGTGAGGATCGAGGATGACTGTGTGATGACGGAGAACGGAGTGGAGGTGCTCAGCCAACGGGCCTCGAAGCTCTAGGCTACCGAGATCCCCGGGCTGGCGCCCGGGGACCAGCGGAGGGACGTTAATCGCTGAGTTTTTTCGCGAACCCGATGATCCGATCGAGCGCTTTCTGGATGCTTTCCGAGGACGCCGCATACGACAACCTGACATAGCGGTCGTCGCCGAAGGCCGCGCCCGGCACCAGCGCCACGCCCGTGGTGGTGATCAGCCGGGTGCAGAATTCCGTCCCGCCGATCCCCCCGAAGGAATCCACCCGGAAAAAGAAATAGAAGGCACCGAGCGGCTCCACGAACTCGACGCCGGGCAGCTCCTGACGGAACCGCCCGACCACCACATCCCGGCGCTTCCGGAACTCCGCGACCATGCGGGCCACATCCGGTTCGACGCGGTCGTCACCGAGCGCCGCCGCTGCCGCGAGCTGGGCGGGATGGTTCGCTCCGGTGGTCGTGTGAGACTGCAGCGCCGCCATCGCCTTGGCCACCGGGCCGGGCGCGAGCGCCAGTCCGATCCGCCACCCCGTCATCGCGTACGCCTTGCTGACGCCATAAATGACCACGACGCGCTCGACCAGCTCGTCGGGGAGGTCGAGGAACGATGGCGCCGGTCCCGGTCCGTAATGAATACGGCGGTAGATCTCGTCCGCGATGATCCACACTTTGCGGTCCCGCGCCCACTGCGCGATCGCCTTGATTTCGGCGTGCGTGTACACGGCCCCCGTGGGATTGCACGGCGAGCAGAGGATCAGGCCCCGGGCGCCGGGAACCACGCGGTCCAGATCCCGCACGCTCACCTTCAGGCTCCACTCGGGCTCGCCCGCCACCAGCACCGGCCGGGCGCGTGACAGGTGCACGATCTGGGGATACGACACCCACGCCGGCGCCGGGATGGCCACGACATCGCCCGGGCCGAACAGCGTGAAGCAGACGTTGAAGAGCGACTGCTTCGAGCCGTTCGAGACCACGATGTTGTCGGCGTTGACGGGGCGGCCCCCGGAGCAGAGCGACAGGTGCTTGGCCGCCGCGGCGCGCAGCTCGAGGACCCCCTCGTTCGGCGCATAGTGCGTCTTACCCTCGCGGATCGCGCGCACTCCGGCATCGGCCGGGATGGCGGGCGTCGGGAAATCGGGCTCCCCCGCGCCCAGATCGATCACGTCCTCCCCGGCCGCCTTGCGGCGTTTCGCCTCCTGCGAGATGGCGATGGTCGCGGACGTCTCGAGGTGCTGCAGGTTGGGTGAGAGGCCGGACAATGGGCTCATGGGCGACAGGATAGCCAGGCTCGAAGAGGAGACGCAACCGGGCCGAGCAGTTGCCTTGTGGTCTCCCCGAAGGTAGCATCTCTCGCGACGGCTCGCCCTTTGACAATCGAGGATCGTGTGACGGTAGCGGACGCGAAGGCGGCGCTCGAGCGCGGGCGCCCGGTCGTGCTGGTTCGCCCGCCGGCGGTGGAGCAGGCACGGGACCTGTGGGAGCTGCTGGGCCCAGTAGCCCCGGGGCGCCCGGGGGTCGGTCCCGCCGTGCTCGTGATGTGTGCCGACGACGCCTGCGCGGCAGACTGGGCCGCGGCCGCGCCCCCCCGCACCGACCTACGCCTCCACGCCGTCACCGGTCTCGCCCGCACCGCCCGCATCCTCCTGGACGGCTCCGTGCAGATCCTCGCCGGCGCGGCGAAGGATCTCGCCGCCCTGGTCCAGCGGGCCGTGCTCAAGCTCGATGCCATCTCGACCCTGGTCGTGGCGTGGCCCGAAGCGCTGGTCGCGAGCGACCACGCGGCGGCGCTCGACACGCTGCTCGGCGAGGCGCGCGACGCCCGCCGCATCGTGCTGAGCTGGAACCCCGCCCTGCTCGGCGACTTTCTCGAGCGACACGCGCGTCGCGCCCTGATCGTCGGAACGCCGCCCCTGGGCGAGAGCGGCGCACCGCTTCCACCCGCCTGCCGGGCGCGCTACGCCATCGTTCCGTCGTGGCGTCGCTCCGTCGCCGTGCGGGATGCGCTCGACGCCCTGCAGGTGACAACCCCGCTCGTGTGGAGCGGCGGTCCGATTGCCCTGCCCACGGTGGCTCCGGGCGTGGTCCTGTGCACCGCCCTGCCGACCCGCGACGAACTCGGGGCGCTCGCCCGGGTAGCCGAGCCCGCGGTCTTCATCAACGCCGCCCAGCTGCCCTACCTCCGCTCCATCGCGACGCTCACGCCGCTCGCACTCCCGTCGGGCGCCGATCGCGCGCGTGATCGCGCCGAAACGCTGCGTGAGCGGGTGGCCCAGCTGCTCACGGCGGGCGACGTGGATGCGGAGCTGGCGCTCCTCGACCCACTGTTCGAGCGGTTCGATCCGGCCGAGGTCGCGGGGGCGTTACTCGCAATGCTGGGACAAGAGGGCAAGGGCGAGGGAGAAGCGGCCGCTCTGCCCCTCCGCTCTGCCCCGGAGCGGGTGAAGATCTTCGTCGGGGTCGGTAAGAAGGACCGCGCGAGCGCCAAGGATCTCGTCGGCGCTCTGATTCGCGAGGCGGGCGTCGCCAAGGGCGACATTGGGCGGATCGAGGTGCGCGAGACCTTCAGTCTGGTAGAAGTCGCGGCCGGGGCCGCCGAGCGAGCGGTGCGGGGCCTCGCAGGCGCTGCGATCCGCGGGCGGCGGGTGCCGGTCCGGCTCGACCGCGAGCGATAGAGCATCGGAACGCGGGGAAGCGGCGCGCGGTACAATGCCCGTGCCGACCCACGCCACTCGCGTCCAACCGTTCCTGCTCAGCGGCTACCACGGTGAGCCCACGCGCGGCAGCGTCACGATCCACGAGGTCGACCGTGACGCGCGTCTGCGCCGCGCGTTCACGGAACTGGCCAAGTGGTGGGGCGTCGCCCTGCTCACGGTGCTGATCCCCGTAGCGCACTTCGTCCTGGTGCCGTCGTTCGTGGCCTACGGCGCCTGGCAGTTCTTCCAGCGGCTCGGCACGGCCGAGCTGGTGAGCGACGCGCGCGGCACCTGCCCCGACTGCGGCGCCGAGCAGATGCTCGAGCTCGCGCCGCGCTGGCGCGCGCCGCAGCCGGTGACGTGCCGCCAGTGTCACCGCGGGCTGCGACTCTCGCTCCCATCCTGACGGTCGGCCTTCAGGGACGGACCCGGTCCGCCAGCCAGCGCAGGCTCTCCCCCACGTGCGCGTGCCAGTATTTCCAATCGTGCTTCCCCGGCCACTCTGCGTACGCGTGGGGGATGCCGAGACCGCTGAGCTCGGCGTGAAAGGCACGGGACTGGTCGGCCAGATGATCTTCCGTCCCGACGTCGATGAACAGGTCCGGCACGGGCTGGCCCGTCGCCTTGAGCCGGCGCGCCAGCCGCGCCGGCTCGCGCGCCTCCCACGACGCGATCGTGGGGCCGAACGCCGGCGCGATGGCCGGCCACATGCCGCCCCACCCGACACGCAGCGAGTCCACCGATGTCTGGGTGCGCAGGGGCAGTGCGAACGGGTGGGGTCCCGCGTACAGCGGCGCGAGCACCCCGGAGTGACTCGCCGCCGCCACGAATCGGTCGGGGTGCTCGAGCGCCAGGGTGACGGCGCCGTAGCCGCCCATGCTCAAGCCAGCGATGGCTCGATGGCGCCGGTCGGCGAGCGTGCGGTACGTCGAATCGACGTGCCGGACCAGATCGCGCGCGATGTAGTCCGCGTAGCGGGGGTCGGCCACGCAGAAGGTGGGGGCCGCCCGATCCGCGCCCGCGCCGCTCGCACATTCCTGGTATCCCCGCGCGACGGCCCAATTGGTGTACCAGCCGTCGTCGCCGTCCGGCATCACGAGGATCATTTCGGGCATCCCGCGTGCGACGAGCGAATCCGCGATCACGTCGATCCCCGCGAGCGACACCCAGTCGGATTCGTTTCCCGAGAAGCCGTGCAGGTAGTACACGACCGGAAAGCGTCGCCTGGGCTCGCTCGCGTAGGACGGCGGCAGGTAGACCACGTACTGCTTCTCGACGCCCAAGGCCGGCGCGAAGAACCGTTCCACGTGCACCGCACCGGGCGGGGCGGGGAGGAGGAGCGTCGCGACGCCGAGCGCCGCTGTGAAACGCCGACGGGCCGCCCAGCGGCGCGGCCCGTGAACAGACGACGGAAGACCGATCACGTCCTACTTCTTGTTCACGACTTGCTTCAACTGCTTGCCGGCACGGAACGCGGGAGCGATCGACGCCTTGATCTGAATCACGCTGCCCGTCTTGGGATTGCGGCCCATGCGCGCCGCGCGCTTCCGCGCTTCGAAGTTCCCGAAACCGGTGATCTGGACCTTGGCACCCTTCTTCAATTCGCCGGCGATGATCCCCTTGTCGTCGAACAGGGCTTCGATCGCCCGGCCTGCGTCAGCCTTGGACATCTTCGTCCGCATGGCCAGCGCCGCGGTCAGCTCGGCTTTGTTCACGCTGTCTCCTTGTGAGGGTCCAGGGCACTGAAAACCCTTGAAATTCCGCCGCTTTCGGCGGGGGGCAGCCGGAAAGCCGCATAAAACCGCCACAATATGGGGGTATCCCCCGGAAAACCGCAAGATTCAAGCACTTCCTTGACCGGGTCCCGACCCGAAACTACCCTTCCACCCCCATGTTCCACGGCACTCGCCCAGGCTGGATCGAGGTCATCGCTGGCGTGATGTTCTCCGGCAAGAGCGAGGAGCTGGTCCGCCGCGTGCGCCGAGCCGTCATCGCCAAGAAGCACGTGCAGGTCTTCAAATCGCACCTCGATGCCCGCTACGCCGGGCTCTACTCGGTGAGCACCCACGACGGAGGCATCGTCGAGGCGGAGCCGGTGGACTCCTCCGAGGGCGTGCTGCGCGCCCTGCGGCCCGCGACCGAGGTGGTCGCGGTCGACGAAGTGCAGTTCCTGGACGACGGCATCGTCGCGGCCGCGGGCGGGCTTGCCGACCGGGGCGTCCGGGTCGTGTTGGCGGGGATCGACATGGACTTCCGGGGCTTGCCCTTCGGGCCGATGCCCGTCCTGCTCGCGGTCGCTGAGATCGTCGACAAGCTCCAGGCGATCTGCGTAGTATGCGGCGGACCGGCGAGCCGCAACCAGCGGCTGGTGAACGGCACACCCGCCCTGTGGGAGAGTCCCACGATCCTGGTCGGAGGCCGGGAGACCTACGAGGCGCGGTGCCGGCACTGTCACAAAGTCCCGAGAGCGGATGAAGACCAGACGGCGCTACTTTGAACAGTGTTAAACGTCGCCCTGACCGGAAACATCGCCGCCGGCAAGTCGACCATCGTCGATCATTTTCAGCGCTGGGGTGCGACGATCATCGACGCGGACGCCCTGGCGCGCGACGCGCAGGCGCCTGGCGGCAAAGTGCTGGCGGCGATCGTGCGCCGCTTCGGCGCGGACGTCCAGGCGTCCGACGGGAGCCTGGACCGGGCGGCGCTGCGCGGCAAGGTGATGGGCGACCAGGCCGCGCTCGACGCCCTGAACCAGATCGTCCACCCCGCCGTCCGCCGCCGTCGCGACGAGCTGGTGCGCGAGGCTCGAGAGCGCGGCGACGTGCTCGTCGTCAACGACATCCCGCTCCTGTTCGAGGTGCTCGACCCCGCCGAGTTCGACGCCGTGGTGCTGGTGGACGCCGGAATTGCCCTGCGGCGCACGCGGCTCCTTGGCATGCGAGGCCTGTCGCGCGACGAAGCGGACCGCATGATCGCCGCGCAGATGCCCGCCGAGCGGAAGCGCGAGAAGAGCCACTTCGTGATCGAAAACGACGGGTCACTGCGGCAGCTCGAGCGACAGGCGCGCGGCGTGTTCGAGGAGTTGCGCCGCCGGGCGGCGGTAGCGGCCCTGGGCCGGCCGGCACGCGTGCTGCTGCTCGCCGCGACGGACGCGAGCGCGCATCCCGCGCTCACCGCAATCGCCGCCCGCTACACGGACGCGGGGCTCGCGGTCCGTCGCGTGACGGGCGACGGGGCGGCGATCGCGAAAGCGCTGAGGCGGTCGGAGCACCCCGACGCGATCGTCGCGACCGCCGCGGCGGGGCCGGAGGCCGAGCAGGCGTGGGCGCGCGCGGGCCGGCCAGGCGTCCTGGTGACCCTGTCGGACGATCCCGACCCGGTCGCGGTGCGGCTCGACCTGCGGCCCTGGGGCCACGAGCGGCTGCGCCTGGTCGAGCCCGGCGCGGCGGGCCTGGCCGTTCGCGTCGACCTGCTCCCATCTGCCAACCCGTTGGGTTGACAGAGGTTCGGCGCTCCGATAACCTTCGCCGCGACCTCACAGGCCCGCGAGCGAGCGACCCCGCATGGCGAACATTCCGGCCGACCTGCGCTACACCGAAGACCATGAGTACGTGAAGGCGGGCGGCGACGGCGCCGTCGTGCAGATCGGCATCACCGACTACGCGCAGGGTGAGCTGGGCGACGTGGTGTACGTGGACCTGCCCAAGGTCGGGGCGGTCTTCGGGCGGCGCGACGTGTTCGGCACCATCGAGGCGGTGAAAGCCGTGTCCGAGTTGTACGCGCCGGTGGCCGGGACCGTGACCGAGGTGAACGCGGCGCTCCAAGGCGACCCGGCGCTCGTGAATCGCGATCCGTACGGTGCCGGATGGATGATGAAGCTCCGCCTGAAGAACGCCGCGGAACTCGGCCAGTTGTTGAACAGTGAGGCGTACAAGAAACACATCGGGCAATAGCGTCGCCCGTCATGCTCACCCTCACCTTCCACGGACACGCCTGCTTCACGCTCGAAGCCGACGGCCGCCGAGTGATCATCGATCCGTTCCTCACAGGCAACCCCGCGGCCGACATCCCGGTGGCGCGCCTCCCGAAAGTCGACGCGGTGCTCCTCTCGCACGGACACGGGGACCACCTCGGAGACGCCATCCCCCTCGCGAAGCGCGATGGCGCCACGATCGTCGCGACGGCGGAGCTGGCCGGATTCTGCGGTCAACATGGGGCCGCGGTCCACGCGATGCATATCGGCGGCGCCCACCAGTTTCCGTTCGGCCGGGTGAAGCTCGTCCCCGCGTTCCACGGGGGCGCGGTGAACGGCGACGCGACGGGACAGTTCACGACCAATCCCTGCGGATTGGTGGTGACGATGGGGGGGAAGTCGGTGTACCATTGTGGAGATACGGGTCTGACGCTGGAAATGCAGCTCCTCGCGGACCGCGTGGACGCGATGCTGGTCCCGATCGGCGACAACTACACGATGGGCATCGAAGACGCGGTGCGCGCGGTGGAGTTCGTGCGCCCCCGGGCCGTGGTCCCGATGCACTACGACACGTTCGCCGTGATCAAGGCCGACCCGGAGCAGTTCAAGCAGCAGGTCGGAGACCGGGCCCGGGTGGTCGTCCTCGCGCCGGGGCAGACCCACACTCTTTCCTGACGGGATCGGGGTAGCCAGCCCATGCCGACGGTACGCGCTTCTCTCGCTCCTGCCGATCGCTTCGTGACCCGCCACGTGGGCCCGAGTCCCGATGAGACGCGGGGGATGTTGGCGACGCTGGGATACGACTCGCTTGACGCCTTCATCGCCGCCGTGGTGCCGGCGGACATCCGCCTGGAGCGCCCGCTGGCCTTGCCACCGGGGCGCACCGAGCGCGAGGTGCTCCAGGCACTGCGGGGGCTCGCGGCGCAGAACCAGCTGTACCGCTCGTACATCGGGATGGGGTACCACCATTCCTTCACGCCGCAGGTCATCCAGCGTAACATCGTCGAGAACCCGGGCTGGTACACCGCCTACACGCCGTACCAGCCCGAGGTCGCGCAGGGGCGGCTCGAGGCGCTGCTCAACTTCCAGACGATGGTCGCCGATCTCACCGGTCTGCCGATCGCCAACGCCTCCCTGCTCGATGAAGCCACCGCCGCCGCCGAAGCGATGAACCTGACCGAAGCCGTCGCGCGCGTGCCTGCCGACACGACGCCGATGTTCATGATCGCGGAAGGCTGTCACCCGCAGACCATCGCCGTCGTGCGGACGCGGGCCGAGGCGCGCGGCGTGCAGACCGTGGTCGTGGAGCCGGCGAGCTTCGAGTTTCACCCCGGGGTGATCGGCGCACTGCTGCAGTATCCGACGACCGAGGGGAAGATCGAGGACTACCGGGCGTTCTGCGATCGCGCGCACGCCGCCGGCGCGCTCGTGACCGTGGCGACGGACCTGCTCGCCCTCACGCTGCTCGCGCCGCCCGGAGAGTGGGGCGCGGACATCGCGGTCGGCAACTCCCAGCGGTTCGGCGTGCCGATGGGCTACGGCGGCCCCCACGCGGCGTTCTTCGCGACGCGGGAGGCGCACAAGCGTCACGTCCCGGGGCGCATCATCGGGGTCTCCAAGGACGCTGCCGGCCGCCCCGCGCTCCGCATGGCGCTGCAGACCCGCGAGCAGCACATCCGCCGTGAAAAGGCCACCAGCAACATCTGCACCGCGCAGGTGCTCCTCGCCGTGATGGCGAGCATGTACGCCGTGTACCATGGGCCCGCGGGCCTGCGGCGCATCGCCGAGCGCGTGCACACGCTCGCCGTGCTGCTCGCCCAGGCCATCACGCGGCTCGGCTATCGCGTGGTGCATGCGGAGTTCTTCGACACGCTGTGCGTGGAGGTCGAGTCGTGGGCGCTCCCGCGCCTGCTGGACGCGGCTCGCGCGCGACGCATCAACCTGCGCGTCATCTCCCCGACGCGCGTCGGCCTCTCGCTCGACGAAGCCACGGCGCTCGGCGACCTGGCGGACTTGGTCACCGCATTCTCGCTCAACGAAGTGCTGCCGTTCATGGTGGAGGACCTCGGGGCGAAGGCCGACGCCGCGATCCCCGACGGGCTGCGCCGCGCGTCGTCCTACCTCACGCACCCGGTGTTCCACCGGTACCACTCCGAGACCGAGATGCTGCGCTACATCAAGCGGCTCGAGGCGCGTGACCTCTCGCTCACCTCGGCGATGATCCCGCTCGGCTCGTGCACCATGAAGCTCAACGCCACGACCGAGATGGTCCCGCTCTCGTGGCGCGAGTTCAACCGGCTGCACCCGTTCGCGCCGCGCGAACAAGCCACCGGGTACCGCACCCTGTTCCGCCAGCTCGAGGACATGCTGGCGGAGATCACGGGGTTCCCGAAGATCTCGTTGCAGCCGAACTCGGGCGCCCAGGGGGAGTTCACCGGGCTCCTCGTGATCCGGGCGTACCACCGCTCGCGCGGCGAAAGCCACCGCACGACCTGCTTGATCCCGACGTCGGCGCACGGCACGAACCCCGCCAGCGCCGTGATGGCCGGTCTGCGCGTCGTCCCCGTGCACGCGGACGCCCGCGGCAACATCGACGTGGACGACCTGCGCAGCAAAGCCGCCGAGTACAAGGACACGCTCGCGGCGCTGATGATCACGTATCCGTCGACGCACGGCGTGTTCGAAACGTCCATCCGTCAGATCTGCGAGCTCGTGCACGGCCACGGCGGGCAGGTGTACATGGACGGCGCGAACATGAACGCACAAGTGGGGCTGGTCCGTCCCGCCGACATCGGCGCCGACGTGTGCCATTTGAACCTGCACAAGACCTTCTGCATCCCCCACGGCGGCGGTGGCCCGGGCATGGGGCCGATCTGCGCGGCGGCGCACCTCGAGCCGTTCCTGCCCGATCACCCGGTGGTACCGCTGCGCCGGCAGCAGCCGTGCGGGACGGTGGCGGCGGCGCCCTGGGGCAGCGCCTGGATCCTCCCGGTCTCCTGGGCCTACATCGCGCTGATGGGGCGGGAGGGGCTCGTGGAGGCGACCAAGATGGCGATTCTCAACGCGAACTACGTCGCGCGCCGGCTCGCGGCGCACTACCCCCTCCTGTACACGGGGCAGCACGGCCTGGTCGCGCACGAGTGCATCATCGATTGCCGGCCCTTCAAGGCGTCCGCGGGGGTCGAAGTGGAAGACATCGCGAAGCGGATCATCGACTACGGCTTCCACCCGCCGACCGTCTCGTTCCCCGTCGCCGGGACCTTGATGATCGAGCCCACGGAGAGCGAGTCGAAAGAGGAGCTCGATCGCTTCTGCGACGCCCTGAGCGCGATCCGGCAGGAGATCCGTGAGATCGAGGACGGGAGCCAGCCGCGCGACAACAACCTGCTCAGCCACGCCCCGCACACGCTCGAGGACGTGATCGCCGATGCGTGGGACCGTCCCTACTCGCGCGAGCGCGCCGCCTTCCCGGCCATCTGGACGCGGTCGCACAAGGTGTGGCCGTCGGTCAGCCGCGTGGACGGGGCGTTCGGGGACCGGAACCTCGTGTGCGTCTGTCCGCCGATGGATGCGTATGCGCTCGCGGCTGATTGAAGCGGCGGTCGGGCGGTCGGGCGGTCGGGCGGACCGTGGGGTCCGGTGGCATCTGCGGATCGAGGCGCGGGGCCGAAGCGGCGCGGAGAACATGGCGCTCGACCACGCGCTCCTCGAAGCAGCCGATCGCACTGGTCGCGCGTTCCTGCGACTGTACCGCTTCGCGCCGCCGTGCCTCTCGTTCGGGCGCAACGAGCCGGCCCGCGAGCGGTATGACGCGGCCGCGATCGCGCGGCTCGGACTCGACGTCGTGCGACGCCCCACGGGCGGCCGGGCCGTGTGGCACGAGCATGAAGTCACCTACGCGGTGGCCGCCCCGCTCGCGACGTTCGGCGGCCTGCGCGCGGCGTACCACGCGATCCACGCGCGCCTGGCGGCGGCACTGCACACGCTCGGTGTCGCGGCCACGCTTGCACCCGACCGCCCGCGACCGCCAGGGAGTCCTGGCTCGTGCTTCGCGACGCCGGTCGGCGGCGAAGTGCTCATCGGGGGACGGAAGGTCGTGGGCTCGGCGCAGGTGCGCGAGGGGCACGCGTTCCTGCAGCACGGGTCGATTCTGCTGGACGGGTCGCAGGACGTGATTCGAGCCGTAAGCCGCAAGCCTCAAGGCGCAAGTGCGGCAACGACGCTTTCGGAGGAGTTGGGACGACGGGTGACGTGGGACGAAGTTGTCGAAGCAGTCGTGGGGGCGTGGGGCGATGATGTCATTCCTGCCGCCCCTTGCCGCCCTCTGCCGCCCTCTGCCACCTTTTTTGCCGATCCCGCCTGGACCTGGCGCCGCTAGCGCGCCGGTGAAATCTTACGCGCCATGCCGACCGCCCGAACGCTCGATCGCCTGACGACCCGCGCCGCGCTCGCCGGCCTCGTGCTGCTCGCCGCCTGCGAGCGCCGGTCCGGCTGCGGCGGCGACTACTGCGGTACGCTCGTCATCGCCGCGGCGGGGGAGCCGGACATCCTGCTCCCCCCGGCCAGCGAGTTCGCCGTCACGCGCGACGTGACGGAGCAGTTGTTCCTGAAGCTGGCGGACCTCGGGCCGTCGGGAAACACGGTCGGGGACGAGGACTTCCAACCGCAGCTCGCCGAGCGGTGGGAATGGGATGCCCCGACGACGCTGGTGTTCCATCTCGATCCACGGGCGCGCTGGCAGGACGGCCCGGCCGTCACCGCCGCGGACGTGGCGTTCACATACGATGCGTACACCGACACGCTCGTCAACTCCTCGTTCCGCTCCTCGGTCCGCCAGATCGCGGCCGTCACCACGCGTGACTCGCTCACGGTCGTGTTCCGGTTCCGCCAGCGCTATCCCGAGATGTTCTACGATGCGGTGTACCACATGCGCATCCTCCCGGCGCATCTGCTGCGCGAGGTGCCGCGCGATCAGTGGCGCAGCACCGCGTTCGGGCGGGCGCCCGTGGGCGACGGGCCGTACCGCTTCGTCGCGTGGAAGGCCGGCGAGAGCATCGAGCTCGCCGCGGACTCGACCTTCTTCCTCGGGCGCCCCCACCTCCGACGCGTCATCTGGCGCTTCACGCCCGATCAGCAGGTGGCGGTGACCCAGCTGATCGCGGGGGACGCGGACGCGGTGGAAGTGCTCATCTCACCCGACAACGTGCAGCGGGCGCGCGCCGACACCCAGCTCGCGACCTATCCCTACCGGGGGTCCGCGTACGGCTACGTGGGATTCAACCTCGCCGCGGCCGGCGACACGACCAAGCCCCACCCGCTGTTCGGCGACCGGGAGCTCCGGCGGGCGCTCGTCATGGCCACGGACCGCGGGCGGCTGCTGCACAACGTGTTCGGCGATTTCGCCAAGGTGCCGCCAGGCCCGATGTCGCAACTCTGGTGGATCTGGGACCCGGACATCCGCGAGCTGCCCTACGACAGCGCGCAGGCGGCCCGCCACCTGACGCGCAGCGGCTGGATCGACTCCGACGGCGACGGCGTCCGCGATCGGGATGGCCGCCCCCTCGCGTTCCGGCTGCTCGTGCCGACGACCAGCGCCATCCGCCGCCAGTACGCGCGCCTGCTCCAGGAGCAGTTCCGGACTGTGGGCGTGGACGTCCAGCTCGACGAAGTCGACTTCAGCGTGTTCAACGAGCGCGCGCGCGCCGGCCGGTTCGATGCCTTGATCAACGTGTGGAACACCGATCCGACGCCCTCCTCGGGCTTTCCCCAGACCTGGACGCCGGCGGGGTTCGGGCGCTCCAACTACGGCCGCTACGACAATCCGACGGTCGACCTGCTCGTGGACCGGGCCGTCGCCTCGGCGGCGAACCGCGAGCAGGCGCGGCGCGCCTGGCGCGGGGCCATCGAGACCCTGAACCAGGACGCGCCGGCCGTCTTTCTGTTCGCCACGGAAAACGTCGCGGCCGTGCACAAGCGGATCGCGGACGTGAGGATCCGGCCGGATTCCTGGGCCGCCCTGCTCCGCACCTGGCGCATCCCCGCTGATCGGCTGACGGATCGAGACCGCGTGGAGCGTTAGGTGGCGGCGTGGCTGGTGCGGCGGCTCGCCGCGTCGATCGCCATCGTCTTCGCGGTCGCCACCATTACGTTCCTCGTCGTTCACATCGCCCACGGCACGCCCTGCGGTCCGTCGGAGGCGCGGCCGTTGGCTCCCGACGTGTGCGAGCGCCAGCGCGTCCGCTTTGGGTACGACCAGCCGCTGGGGGTTCAGTACGTGAAGTACCTCGCCGCCCTGTCGCGCGGCGACATGGGCGAATCGTTCGGGCTGCACCGTCCTGTCGGCGACGCACTCGCCGACGCGATCCCCAACACCTTCGCCCTGGCGCTCGCGGCCCTGCTGATCGACTTCGCCCTCGGCCTCGCGCTCGGGATTTATCAAGCCGCGCGGGCGCGCCGCTTGGGCGACATCGCGCTCGGGAACGTCGCCCTCTTCGTCAACTCGATGCCGGTGTTCTGGCTGGGGCTGGTGCTGCTGCTGGTGTTCGCACAGTGGCTCCGCTGGTTCCCGGTCGGCGGTATCCACAATCCCGTCCTCTGTCCCCGGCTCGACTCGCCGTACTGCCTGCTCGACTTTCTCTGGCACCTCACGCTCCCGGCCTTGACGCTCGGCCTCGTCGCGGCGGCCGGAACGGCGCGCTATCAGCGCGCGGCGATGCTCGAAGTCATCCGCCAGGACTACGTCCGCACCGCGCGCGCCAAGGGGCTGCGCGAGCGGCGCGTCCTCCTCGTGCACGCGCTCCGAAACGCGCTGCTCCCGTTCATCACGCTGTGCGGCCTCGCGTTTCCCTTCCTCTTGACCGGCGCCGTTCTGATCGAGACGGTGTTCGCGTGGCCAGGGATGGGCCGGCTCGCGGTGAGCGCGATCCTGCAGCGGGACTACCCGGTCGTGACGGGGGCGGCGCTGGTGACGAGCACGATGGTGGTGCTCGGCAGCCTGATCGCCGACGTGCTGTATGCGGTCGCGGACCCGCGCATCCGGGTGCGCGGCGCGTGAGCCTCTGGAACTGGCTCGCGCTGGGCGGCGCGGCCGTGGTGGCGCTCGCCGCCGTGGCGCAGATCCGCCGGCGGGTGACCGCCGCTGCCGCCGGGCGGCGGTTCTTCCGGCACCCGACTGCCGCCGCGGGATTGTTCGTGCTCGCGTTCGTCGTCTCGCTCGCGCTCGCCGCACCGCTCGTCGCGCCGTACCGCCCGTTCGTCCAAATCGACATCACGCGGCTCGCGAACCACGCGCCGTCGGCGCAATTTGTGCTCGGCACCGACCCGTACGCCCGAGACGTCTGGAGCCGGCTCGTGTTCGGAGCGCGGATTTCGCTCGGCATCGGGGCAATCGCGATGCTGGTCGCCGTGACCATCGGCGCGGGGGTCGGCGCCGTCGCCGGTTACTTCCGCCGCTGGGTGGACATGACGGTGATGCGGCTCGTCGACGTCGGCCTCGCAATGCCGCGCATCTTCGTGATGTTGATGGCGGTGGCGCTGTGGGAGCATATCGCGCTCCCGGTGCTCGTCTTGCTGATCGGGCTGACGGGCTGGTTCGGGACCAGCCGGCTGGTGCGCGCCGAGGTGCTGAGTCTGCGCGAGCGTGAATTCGTCGCCGCGGCGCGGGCGCTGGGGGCGGGGCCCGGCCGCGTCATCTTCCGTCACGTGCTCCCCAACGTCGCGGCGCCGATCATCGTCTCGGCGGCGCTCGGCATCGGCAACGTGATGCTGCTCGAGGCCGGGCTGTCGTTCCTGGGGATGGGCGTCCCGTCTCCCGCACCCAGCTGGGGCAACATGATCGCCGACGGCTGGCCCAAGATGGCGGTGGCGCCCTGGGCCGCGACGTTCCCCGGGCTGGCCATCTCGCTAGTGGTGATGGCGCTCAACGCGGTGGGCGACGCGCTGCGCGACGCGCTCGACCCGCGCAAGGAGACGCTGTGACGGAGCCCCTGCTCCGCGTGCGCGATCTCCAGACGTACTTCGTCACCGAGCACGGCAGCGGCACGGCGCGCGCCGTGGACGGCGTCTCCTTCGAGGTGCAACCGGGAGAGACCCTCGGGATCGTGGGCGAGTCGGGGTGTGGCAAGACGGTGACCTCGCTCTCCATCTTGCGTCTCATTCCCGAGCCTCCCGGGCACATTCGCCCCGGGAGCTTCATCGAGTTCGAAGGCCGGAACCTGCTGACGCTCGAGCCCCGGGAGCTGCGGGCGATCCGCGGCAACCAGATCGCGATGATCTTCCAGGAGCCGATGACGTCGCTCAACCCGGTGTTCACGGTGGGCGACCAGATCGCCGAGGCCGCCATCGTGCACCAGCACCTGTCGCGCCGGGCGGCGCGCACCCGGGCGATCGAGATGCTCCAGCTCGTCGGCATCCCCGACCCCGAAGAGCGGGTGGACCACTACCCTCACCAGATGAGCGGCGGGATGCGCCAGCGCGTCATGATCGCGATGGCGCTGGTGTGCCACCCGAAGTTGCTCATCGCCGACGAGCCGACGACCGCGCTCGACGTCACCATCCAGGCGCAGATCCTCGAGCTGCTCGACCGCCTGCAGGCGGAGCTCGGCATGGCGGTCATGCTGATCACGCACGACCTGGGCGTGGTGGCGGGGACGGCGGACCGCGTGGTGGTGATGTACGCGGGCCAGGTGGTCGAACAGGCGCCGACGGCGCCCCTGTTCGCGCGCCCGCTCCACCCCTACACCGAAGGGCTGCTCGCCTCGGTGCCGCGGCTCGACGCGGCGCCGGCCAGCGCCCGCGGGCGGCTCCACACCATCCCCGGCCAGGTGCCGGCCGCGACCGCTTGGCCAGACGGCTGTCGGTTCCATCCACGGTGCCCGTACGTGTGGGACCGCTGCCGGAGGGAAGAGCCGCCGCTGCTCGACGCCGGCGGGGGCGAGCCGGGCACCCATACGGTGCGCTGCTGGCTCCTCACCGAGCCAGGGCGCCGGACACCCCGCCCGTGACGCCCCCCGCCGGGCCCGCCCTCGTCGAGGTGCAAGGCCTCGTCAAGCATTTTCCGGGCGAACGCGGCTGGTTCGGACTGGGCCGGCCGCGGGCCGTGGTGCGGGCGGTGGACGGCGTGTCGTTCGCCATCACGCGCGGCCAGACGCTCGGCCTCGTCGGCGAATCGGGATGCGGCAAGTCGACCACGGGCCGCGCGATCCTCCGGCTGATCGAGCCCGACGCAGGCCGCGTCACTATCGACGGGGAGGACGTCCTTGCTCTCGGCGCACGCGGACTGCGCACGCTGCGCCGCCGGATGCAGATCGTCTTCCAGGATCCCTACGGCTCACTCAACCCGCGTATGACGGTGCGCCAGACGCTCGCCGAGCCGCTCGCGATCCACCGGATCGCGAACGGGTCGGACGCGGAGCGGCGCGTCGCGGCCCTGCTCGAGGAGGTTGGCCTGGATCCGGGCTTCGGGCGGAGCTACCCGCACGAGCTGTCGGGCGGGCAGCGGCAGCGCGTGGGGATCGCCCGCGCGCTCTCGGTCGAGCCACAGTTCCTCGTGCTCGACGAGCCCGTGAGCGCTCTCGACGTCTCGGTCCAGGCGCAGGTGTTGAACTTGCTCGCGGACCTGCAGCAACGGCGACGGCTCACCTACCTGTTCATCGCCCACGATCTTGCGGTCGTGAAGCACATCGCGGACCAGGTGGCGGTGATGTACCTCGGCCGGCTCGTGGAGCGCGCGCCCGCGCCCGCCCTGTACGCCGCGCCGCGCCACCCCTACACCATCTCGCTCCTTTCCGCCGTGCCCGTGCCGGATCCCACGGCGCAGCGCCAGCGCATCGTGCTGGCGGGCGACGTGCCGTCGCCGGCGCACCCACCCCCGGGCTGCCCGTTTCATCCGCGCTGTCCTCACCCTAAGAAGAATGCGCGCTGCAGCACGGAACCGCCGGCGTTGCGCGAGGTCGCGCCGGGGCAGCTCGCCGCCTGTCACTTCGCCGAGGAGCCCATGTGACGACACGACTGGCCGCCATGCTCCGCGATGCCCAGTTCTGGGTGCCCGTCGCCGTGCTCATCGCCGGCCTGGTGGTCCTGTGGCGAATCCGCTAGCTCCGGCGGCCGGGGTCGACGGTGCGCGGCTGCGCCGCCTGCAGCTCGCCGGCATCGCCAGCGGCTTCACCGCCGGCGCCTGGCTCGGCGCGGCCGAGGCGCCCACCAAGATGGTGACCCTCGGACTGTCGCCCGTCGTGATCTCGTTGACGATGGTGCTGGGCGTGTTCCTCGCGCGGTGGAGCCTGCCGGCGCTGCTTCGGGGCACGGCCGCGATCGGGGCGGACGTGCGACAGGCGCCGCACCTGGTCGTGTGGGCGGTGCTCGCGGGCTGTCTCTGGGCCGTCGCCAACACCCTGACGATCTTCGCCATCCGTGACATCGGGCTCACCATTGCGTTTCCCTTGTGGAACGCGAACAGCCTGCTCGGGATCCTGTGGGGTGCCGTGTTCTTCAACGAGCTCCGCGGGACCGGGTGGCCGCGCCGCTTCGCCGTCCTGGGCGGAGCCGTCCTGATGTGCGCGGGCGGAGCCCTGCTCGCGGTCGCGTCGTCGGCCGGTGCGCCCGGCGGGCATGGCGCACGTGGGGTCGTCGCGGCGCTCGCGGCGGGCGCGCTGTGGGGCACGATGTACATCCCCTATCGCAAGGCGTACCTGACGGGTATGAACCCGCTCGCCTTCGTCACGTTCTTTACCGTGGGCGAGGTCGGCATGATGACCGCCGTGGCGCTCGTCGACCGCGGCGGCGTGGCCCCGCTCGCCGCCGAGCTCGCGGGCGCCCGCACGGTGCTGTTCTGGCTGCTGCTCGGCGGGTTCGTGTGGGTGGTGGGCGATTTGTTTCAGCAGTATGCCGCGAAGTACGTGGGTATCAGCCGGGGCATTCCACTCTCCAACACGAACCAGCTGTGGGGGCTCGCGTGGGGCCTGCTGGTGTTCGGTGAGCTGCGTGGGGGGTCGCAGGCCACCTACGCGCAGGTGATCGGCGGGTCGCTATTGATGGCGCTCGGCGCGGCCGCGATCGCGCTCGCGTCGGCCACCGGTGCGGAACACCGCCGCTGGCAAGAGGCTGCAGCGCGCGAAGCAGCGCGCTACGGGATCGATCCGGCGTACGTCCACGCCGCGCTCGCCGGCGAAAGCGCGAGCGCACCTCCCCGACGCCGGCGGTGGCTCGACTGGATGCTCGTCGGTGGCGCGACTGCGGTGTTCGTCGGCTTCGGGACCATCGCTCGCGTGCCGGACCTCGCGCTCGGGTGGCGCTGGGTCGTCGCCCTGGCGGCGGCGATGCTCGCCTTGCTGTGGAGCACGGGGGTGCGCTTATGGAGGACCACGCGGTTCAACTGAGGACTTCACCGGCGCTAGTCCGCCGCCATTCCTTCTTGACAGGCCTCTGGCTGGCCTAGCGACGTGAGGAAGGCGTCGTACACCAGCTCCGACCAGCGTCCCCGACCGCGCTCGATCTCTGCGAGCGCCGCGGCGCGCGTGAACGCGGGGCGATAGGAGCGCGCGGTCATGAGCGCGTCGTAGACGTCCGCGATCCCCACGATCTGGGCGGACAGTGGGACATCCTCTCCCCGCAGGCGATCCGGGTAGCCCATCCCGTCATAGCGCTCGTGGTGCCAGCGGATGATCGGTTTCAGGTCCCACGGGAACTCGACGCCCTCCAGGAGCTCGATGCCCCAGATGGGGTGTGTCTGCACGATCTCGGCCTCGGACCGCGTGAGGGGCCCGGGCTTGTTGAGGATCTCGGGCGGCACGCGCACCTTGCCCAGGTCGTGGAGATACGCGCCCAACCGGATGGTGGTCTGGTCGCGCTCGTCCAACCCCAGCGCCCGCGCCACTTCCAGCGCGTAGCGCGCCACGCGCTCGCAGTGGCCATGGGTATAGGTGTCACTCGACTCGATCGACTGGCCCCACTCGCTCACCACCGTGAGGTACGTGGCCTCGAGCTCGGCCATCTTGCCGTCGACGTAGACCAGATCGACACGCGCGTCGAGCCGACTGAACAGCCTGTGGGCCTCGTTCAGGAGTGCCAGCGCGTCCCGATTCCGCCCCATCGCCTGGTACAGGATGGCCAGCTCGCGGCAGGCGGCGGCCTCGTTCAGGACAGACCCCGCGCTCACCGCGAGTTGGATCGCCGCGCGCAGCCGCGACTCGGCCAGCGTCTGCTGGCCCGTCTCCCGAAACACCATGCCGAA
>DATHGL010000092.1:0-5602 GCA_035317625.1 Gemmatimonadales bacterium
TCGCTCGACGATCGTGCCCTGACCGTCGAGGGCGCGTTGTTCGACGTGCATCTGACGGGAGCGCGGGAAGACGCGTTCCGCAACCCGATGGGGCTTTACGGCCGCCTGGCGGCGCTGCAGTCGGACGTGGCGGAGAGCGGCGCTGATTTCGCGCCCACGAGCCAGCAGGTCGCGGTGCACGACCTCCTCGCCCGGCGCCTCGCCGAGGCGGGCGCCCGGTTCGCGTATCTGATGGACAAAGCGCTGCCGGCGTTCGGGGAGGCGCTGCGGAAGGTGCCGCTCAAGGACGTGATCTCGGGCTTCACGGGGAGCGCGCCGCCGCGCCCCGGACCCTGATGGATCGGGCTATTGCACCGCGTTCACCATGTCGAAGATCGGGAGGTACATGGCGACGACCATGCCGCCGACGATCACGCCGAGGACCACGATCATGATCGGCTCCATGAGCGAGAGCAGGGCGCTCACCGCCGCGTCCACCTCGTCGTCATAGAAGTCCGCGATCTTCGAGAGCATCTCGTCCATGCCGCCGGTCTGCTCGCCCACCGAAATCATGGAGATCACCATCGGGGGAAACACCTTCGACTTGGCCAGCGGCGCCGCGATCGTCTCCCCGCCGGCGATCGAGGCACGCGACTCCATGACGGCGTTGTGGATCACCATGTTGCCGGCGGTGCGCGCCGTGATCTCGAGGCCGTCGAGGATGGACACGCCGGACGAGATCAGGGTGCCGAGGGTGCGCGTGAAGCGCGACACGGCCGACTTGCGGAGCACGTCGCCCAGCACCGGCATCTTGAGCAGCAGGGTGTCGATTTGGAGGCGCCCCGGGGCGGTCTTGTAGTAGCGATTCAGGCCGAAGATGCCGGCGCCGATGAGCCCGAGGATGGCCCACCAGAAGTTCTTCAGGACGTTGCTCATTCCGATCACGATGCGGGTCGGCAACGGCAGCTGCAGGTTCACGGACGCGAACATGGCCTGGAAGGTCGGGATCACGAAGATGAGCAACACCGAGATCGCGATGACCGCCACCGACATGATCACGCCGGGGTAAATCATCGCGCCCTTGACCTTGCGCACGATCAAGTCGTTCTTCTCGAGGAATTCCGCGAGCCGGATGAGGATCGTGTCGAGAATACCACCCGCCTCGCCCGCCGCCACCATGTTGACGTACAGGTCGCTGAACGCCTTGGGGTGCTTGCGCAGCGCGTCGGCGAGCGTCTGCCCGCTCTCCACGTCGTACACGACCTGGCGGGTCGTGTCCGCGAGGATCTTGTTTTCGGTCTGCTGCGACAGGATATCGAGCGCCTGCACGAGCGGCAGGCCGGCATTGATCATCGTGGCGAACTGGCGGGTGAAGACGACGACGTCGCGGGTCTTGACGCCGCCGCCGAACTTGAAGTTGAGCTTGAACTCTTTCGGCGCGGCGCGGACCTGCACCACGACCATGCGATTCTTGCGCAGGTGCGCGATGACGTCGTCGCGCGTCGGCAGGTCGATCTTGTCGTTGACGAGATCGCCTTTGAGCGTGCGGGCGGTGTACTGGAAGAGCGGCATGGCTCACTCCCTCCGGGCGCCTAGCGGCGGGCCGCGACCTTGCCCGCACCCGGTTGCTGCGACGCGGCGGTCGGCGACATCACATCCTTATCGTCCAGCGGCTGCTCACCGATCATCCGCAGGAACTCGTTCGGCGTCGACGACACGCGCAGGCACTCGTCCTTGGTGACCTCGCGTCCGACGTACAGCTGGTACAGTGCGTCGTTCAGGGTCTGCATCCCGTGCTTCTTGCCCGCCTGCATCATGGACGGGATCTGCTCGATTTTCTCGTCCCGGATCAGCGCCCGGACCGCGGGCGTCATGATGAGGATCTCGCACGCCATCACGCGGCCCTTGCCCTTGGCCTTTTGCAGCAGCGTTTGCGTGATGATGCCCTCCAACACGAACGAGAGCTGGGCGCGCACCTGCGCCTGCTGATGCGACGGGAACACGTCGATGATGCGGTTGATGCTCTCCATCGCGGAATTGGTGTGCAGCGTGGCGAAGGCCAGGTGACCGGTCTCGGCGATGGTGAGCGCCGCCGAGATCGTCTCCAGGTCGCGCATCTCGCCGATCAGCACGACGTCGGGGTCCTGCCGCAACGCATACTTGAGCGCCGCCGCGAAGCTGTTGGTGTCGGTCCCGATCTCGCGCTGGTTCACGATACAATTCTGATGGCGGTGGATGAACTCGATCGGGTCCTCCACCGTGATGATGTGCCCCTTCAGCTCCTTGTTGATCTTGTCGATCATCGCGGCGAGCGTGGTGCTCTTGCCCGATCCGGTGGGGCCCGTCACGAGCACCAGCCCGCGCGGCTTCTCGGAGAGCTTCGCCACCACGCCCGGGAGCCCCAGATCGTCGAAGGTGCGCACTTGGAAGGGTATCTGCCGGATCACCAGCGACACGCAGCCCCGCTGCTTGAAGCAGTTGCCGCGGAACCGGGCCAGGTTCTGAATGCCGAAGGAGAAGTCGAGCTCGTTCTCGGTCTCGAACCGTTTCTTCTGGTTCTCGGTGAGCACCGAGTACGCGATCGACAGCGTGTCCTTGGGCGTGAGCACCGTTTCCACGCCCGAGTTCACGATGTCGCCATCCACGCGGAGCTTGGGACGCTCGCCTGCCACGATGTGCAGGTCGGAGGCGTCCTTCTCGATCATCTCCTCGAGCAGGGACCGGAGATTCACCACTTGCGAAGCGCCAGCCGTCATGCCGCAGTCTCCTTCACG
This sequence comes from Gemmatimonadales bacterium, assembly GCA_035317625.1. Taxonomy (GTDB): domain Bacteria; phylum Gemmatimonadota; class Gemmatimonadetes; order Gemmatimonadales; family GWC2-71-9; genus AG41. Next base: position 2,754 of record DATHGL010000092.1, read on the forward strand.
ACTTCCTCCAGGGTGGTGATGCCGCGCTTCACCTTGAGCATGCCGTCCATGCGCAAGGTGAGCATGCCGTCCTTCACCGCTTGCTCGCGGACCTCCTCGGTCGACCCGCCCTTCAACACCATGCGCCGCACCGCGCTGGTCATGGCCATCACCTCGTACAGCCCCTGCCGGCCCTTGTACCCCGAGCCGCTGCAGGTGTCGCACCCCGCGCCCTTGTAGAACACGAGCTTCGCCGCCTCGGCCAGGGGGATGCCGAAGGCGTGCATCTCTTCGTCGGTGTACTTGTGCTCTTGCTTGCACTCGGCACAGACGCGCCGCACCAGCCGCTGGGCCACGATCAAGTTCACCGCGCTCGCCACGTTGAACGGCTCGATGCCCATGTCGATCATACGGGTGACCGTCGACGGGGCGTCGTTGGTGTGGAGCGTCGAGAGCACCAGGTGGCCGGTGAGAGCCGCCTTGATCGCGATCGACCCCGTCTCGAGGTCGCGGATCTCGCCAACCATGATGATGTTCGGGTCCTGCCGCAGGAACGCCTTCAGCGCCGCCGCGAACGTCATGCCCACTTCGGTCCGCACGAGCACCTGATTGATCCCCATCAGGTTGTACTCGACCGGATCTTCGGCGGTCATGATGTTCACGTCGATCTGATTGATGCGCGACAGCGCCGAGTACAGCGTCGTGGTCTTCCCCGACCCCGTCGGACCCGTCACCAGTACCATGCCGTAGGGGTTCAGGATCGCCCGCATCAGCTCCTGCTCGGCCTTGGGCTCGAACCCGAACTTCGTCAGGTCGAGGGTCAGATTGCCCTTGTCGAGGATCCGGAGCACGATCTTCTCACCGAACAGCACCGGCAGCGTGGAGACGCGGTAGTCGATGACCTTGGCGCCGAATTTGAGCTTGATACGGCCGTCCTGCGGCACGCGCCGCTCGGCGATGTTGAGCTGCGCCATGATCTTGATGCGCGACGTCAGGGCCGCGCGCATCTTGAGCGGCGGCTTCATCACCTCGTGCAGCACCCCGTCCACCCGGTACCGCACCCGCATCTCGTGCTCGAACGGCTCGATGTGGATGTCCGACGCCCCGCGCTTCACCGCGTCCGTGAGCAGTCCGTTGATCAGCTTCACCACCGGCGCGTCGTCGGCCAGGTCTTGTGCCTTGACGTCCTCGTCGGTCTGCTCCTCGACCACCTCGAGGTCGTCTGCGGCCTCGATGTCCTTCAGCAGCGTTTGCAGCTGGGCGTCGGACTGCTGGTAATACTTCTCGATGGCGTTGCGGAGGGTGTACTCCCCCGCGATCACCGGGAACACGTCGCAGCGGGTGATGAACTTGATGTCCTCAATCGCCGTGACGTTGTTGGGGTCGGCGATCGCGACCGTCAGAGTCCGCCCCTCCCGCTTGAGGGGCAGCACCGTGTGCTTCACCGCGACGTCGGGGGGGATCAGCTTGATGATCTTGGGGTCGACCTCGAAACGGGACAGGTCGACCGCCGGCATGCGGTACTGCCGGGCCAGCATCTTGGAGATCTCGGTCTCCTCGACGAAGCCCAGCTTCACCAGGGTATAGCCGAGACGCATCCCCGTGTTCTTTTGGTCGAGGAGCGCCTTTTTGAGCTGGTCCGGGGTGATCAGCCCCTCCCGGAGGAGGATTTCACCCAGCTTGTCGGAGGTAGCTGCTGCGGTCGCCGTACGCAACTCGTTGAAAATGAACAGTATAACATAGCCCGCCGCGGGGGGGTGTCAAGGCGCTGCCGCGATCACCCCCGAAAACATCACGTAGGGTCGCAACGCGTCGAGCAGCTTCGGCCCGACGCCGGGCACGCTGTCGAAGCGCGCCAGACTCCCGAACAGACCATGCTGCTCGCGCCAGGCCACGATGCGCTGCGCGAGCGCGGGGCCGACGCGCGGCAGGCGCGTGATCTCCGTCACGTCGGCCAGGTCCACGTCGATGTGCTCGCCCGGGAGGAGGGGGCGCGCGAGCCGGGCGGCGCTACGCGCGGTGCCGCGGAGCCCACCGGCCGGCGGCGTGTCCACCGCGACGAGGTACACGTCGCCTGGCGCGGCCGCCCGCGCAGGCGCGAGCGCCAGCCGCACGCCGGCTCCCGCGAGGGCTAACAAAGAGAGGAGTAGCGCCGCCCGACGATCATCCATGCCTGCACGCTAACGGCGCGCCAGCCGACAGCGGGATCCGTTTTAAGCGGGGTGCACCGGAAAAACGCGGAAGTCGGAACGCGGAACACGGAACGCGGAACGCGGAACGCGGAACAGAGGAGCGACCTCGGTGATCGACGCTCGTCCTTCTGCTCCGCGTTCCGACTTCCGCGTTTCTACCGAACCAGAGCTACAGCCACATCACCGACAACTTGCAAGGACGCCGCGCTCACCTTGTCGATCGTATCGTCGGTCGTATGCCAGTACGGGTAGTCGAAGTCCACGACGTCGATCGCGTGGATGCCCGCCTGCTGCAGCGCGACGTGGTCATCGATCAGGGTGGGCTTCACGCCGGGCATGAAGACGCGGCCGTAGCCCAGGTCGGCCGCGACGCGCCACACTCGATCCACCACTTCGGGCGCGACCGCCTGCGAGTTGCCCTCATAGTAGAACTGCTGGTCCTTGTCCGCGACCATGTCGAACAGCACGGCGAACAACGGCTGGTAGCCGGGAGGCTGGTGTCCGGCGAAGTAGCGCGAGCCGATCAGCACGTCGTTCGAGTCGGTGGCGAAATTGCCGTAGTCCTCGCCGTCCACGAACAGCAGATCGACGCCGACGGCCGGGGGCTTCGTCTTGAGCACGTCGGCCAGCCCCAGCAGGAGGGCCACGCCGGACGCGCCGTCGTTCGCCCCGGGGACG
>DATHGL010000093.1:0-3134 GCA_035317625.1 Gemmatimonadales bacterium
CTGTCGTTCGAGACGAGCATCGGGGGGAACTACGAGCGCAAGGGCGTCGACTCGTACTTCCCACGGACCGTGTATGAGGGCAGGAACACCGACGGGCTCGCCATCGTGAGCGGCTCCGAGTACGTGAGCCTGGTACACGAGGACCTGGTGCGGTTCGACCGGGAGGTCGGCACCGACCACCACATCGACGCGGTCGCCGGCTTCACCTACGAGTGGAACCGCAGCAACTGGAACAGGGACCAGGTGAGCAAGTTTCCGGACGACATCCTGGGCTCGAGCGCGCTGCAGCGCGGGCTCGCGTGGGCGGCGCCGATCAGCGGCGTCGCCGTGTGGAAGATGGCGTCGTACCTGGCGCGTGTGAACTACGGCTTCCGCGACCGCTACCTCGTCACCGGCACGCTGCGCTCCGACGGCTCGTCCCGGTTCGCCGTCAACAACAAGTGGGCGACGTTTGCGTCGCTGGGGCTCGCCTGGCGCGCCAAGCAGGAGCCGTTTCTGCGCGACGTCGCGTTCCTCACCGACTTGAAGCTGCGCGGCAGCTACGGGCAGTCGGGGAACCAGGCGATCGGCGCCTACCAGTCGCTCGCGAGCGTCGAGTGCGGCACGACGGTGCTGGACGCGCAGCTCGTGTCCGCCTGCTACTTCGCGCGGCTCGCGAACCCGAACCTCGGCTGGGAAACCACGACCCAGTACGACCTAGGGCTCGACCTCTCCGCGTGGCAGAATCGCGTGACGCTCACGGCGGACCTCTACCAGAAGCGCACCGATGGCCTGCTGCAAAACGTGACCCAGGCGCCCAACACGGGCTACGCGAGCGCCTGGGTCAATTCCGGCCGAGTGACGAATCTCGGGCTCGAGCTCCAGGCGGACGTGCGCGTGCTCACGGGTGCCGGGGGGGGCCCAGCGTGGAGCATTTCCGCCAACATCGCCGGGAACCGGAATCGCATCGCAAGCCTCGGTGCCACCGAGCAGCAGTTCTCCGATCGGCTGGGTGCGGGTGGGGGGCTCGAGGTGGACCCCTTCATCCAGAAGCCGGGCCTGCCGATCGGCACCATTTGGGGCTACCAGACCGACGGGATCTTCCGGGACACCGCCGCGGTCAACGCCTACAAGCCTGTGCAGCCCGACGCGCAGGTGGGCGATTACCGCTACAACGATCTGAACGGCGACGGTCACCTCACCGACGCGGACCGGACCATCATCGGCAACGTGAATCCGGACTACATCTTCGGCATCACCAACCGCGTCACGCTCGGTCGCTTCGACTTCAGCGCCTTGATCCAGGGCGTGCACGGGAACAACATCATCAACGCCAACCGGCTCCAGTTCCTGCAGCTCAATGGCGGCGGAAACATTCCGCTGGAGTACTACAAGAACGCATTCGATCCCGTGACCAACCCCAACGGCACCTACCCCATGGTCAACCGGAGCCGCGTCAGCGCGGGGCGCTTCTCCGATGCTTTCGTGGAGGATGGCAGCTACATCCGGCTCAAGAACGTGCAGCTCGGCTACGAGCTGCCGCCCAGGGTCGTTCCCGGGGCGCAGTCCGCGCGGGTTTATGTCAGTGCGATCAATTTGCTGACGATCACGGACTACACGGGCTACGACCCCGAGGTCAGCGCGTTCAGCACGACCGCGCTGCGCGGCGTGGACCTGGGGAGCTACCCGCAGTCGCGACTCTTCACGTTCGGCACGACCCTGACGTTCTGAAAGGAGGCGCGCCATGAATCGAGTCCATCGCAGCTTGAGCCGGGTGCTGGCGTCGGCGTGCCTCTGGGCGGGCGCCGTCGCGTGTCACGATCTCTTCAATCTCGACGAGCACCCGCAGACGTTCGTCGACCCCGCGAGCTACTTCAAGACCGGCGACCAGGCGATTGCGGCCGTCAACGGCATCTACCAGGGCATGATGACCTGGGACGACTGGATCGATCCGGCCTGGCAGGAGGTGACGTGCGAAGGGCCGGACGTGTTCTGTCCCGGCTGGTGGGCTTTCGGCCCCCTCGGTGCGCGCACGGGCACGTGGTTCGCCGGCCGCACGTGGAGCGCGAATTACCTCGTCATCCGCCGCGCGAACGACGTCCTGGGTCAGCTGGACCACGTGAGCCTCGATCCGGCGTTGACGGCACGCCTGCGGGGCGAGGCGCATTTCCTCCGCGGCTACGCCTATTTTGAGCTGGTCCGCCGTTATGGCGCCGTCCCCCTGCGGGTCACCCCGTACGTGCCCGATGGCACGTACGGCGACGCCCCGCGCGTCCCGATCGAGCAGGTGTATCCGGTGATCGTGAGCGACCTGAAGGCCGCCACGCAGGAGCTGCCGCCGGACTTCGCGTCCTACACGTACTCGAGCTCGGACCGCGGCCGCCCCACGGAGTTTTCGGCCTGGGGTCTCCTTGCCAAGGTGTACCTCACGATGGCCGGCGCAGAGCTCGTGGGAACCCCGCTGGCGGCCGCCAGCCAGCAGTACGACGATTCGGCCCGGATGGCCGCGCAACAGGTGATGCAGAGTGGCTGGGTCGCGCTCGAGCCGAGCTACATGCGCCTGTTCGACGGGCAGCAGCAGATCAACAGCAACGAGATCCTGTTCCAGATCGGGGCGACGCACCAGGAGAACACCGGCCCCGAGATCGCGACCTTCTTCAACCCGCGGGACTACTCCACGGCGGGCGGCGGCGGGGGCGGCTTCCTGAGCATGCGGCAGGTCTTCTACTCGACTTTCGACACGCTCGACCGGCGGGTCGCCCCGGGCTATGCGATCTTCGCGGGATGGAAGGAATCGTCCTCATCCGCCGACCCGGGAACGCCCGCCTGGTATCAGGGCGCCGTGCCAGACAGCATCACGACCGCCGTCGCGGCGGACAGCCAGATCGGTTGGACCTGGACCGAGCTGTGTGAGACCATGGGCGCTAACACCTACATGAATCGCACGACGCGCGCCATCGTGCAGATCTCACCCCGCATCTACACGATGAAGTACATCGACCGCTCCGCCCTCACGAAGAGCCAAAACGAGACGAACCCGATCATCCTGCGCTACGCGGACGTGCTGCTGGTGTTCGCGGAGGCCGAGAACGACGTGAGCGGCCCCACCGCGGCCGCGTACGCCGCCATCGATCAGGTCCGCAACCGGTCCAACG